>NZ_FNDI01000070.1:0-10164 GCF_900100565.1 Paraburkholderia steynii
AGCCGCTTTCTTTTGCCTACTTTTCTTTGCGGCGGCAAAGAAAAGTAGGTGCCGCCCCGCACAGGGGCGACGCCTGAAGCACGCTAACGAATCGCGGATGCCAGCGAAAACACAAGCAAACCAGAAAGCTGGCGCAGCAAACACCAGCAAACCACCCAGCGTCGCAGACAACAAAAAACCCTTAAGACTTCCGCTGAATAAACTCGATCTTATACCCGTCAGGGTCAGTCACAAACGCGATAACAGTCGTACCGTGCTTCATAGGCCCGGCCTCCCGCACAACCGTCCCGCCCTGCTCCTTGATCTTGGCGCACGCGGCATACGCGTCATCCACCTCAACCGCCAGGTGCCCAAACGCATCTCCCAGATCGTACGACTCGGTATCCCAATTGTGAGTCAGCTCGATAACCGTGCCATCTTTCTCATCTTCATACCCAACAAACGCAAGCGTAAACTTACCCTCAGGATAATCATTGCGACGCAGCACTTTCATCCCGAGCAACTCGGTATAAAACTTGATCGAGCGGTCGAGATTGCCGACTCGAAGCATGGTGTGAAGAAGGCGCATTGTGTACTCCAGTATTGTGTAGGGATGTCGAGGGCGTAAATGTACAGAAAAACCGAAAACGCCGCGCGCTCGCCAAACCCTGGCCGGCGGCGTCCACACGCCCCATAGGCAAAACTTTAGAACAGATGCCGCAGCCCTGTCATCAGCCCAATCTGCGTACCCTTCTGCGCCAGCCCGACACCATTCACACCCTGCAATTGCGCGCCAATCAGACCCCCGCGATACAGCCCATAATCGCCTTCCACATAAACATCCGTGCGCTTGGACAAACTGTAATCAGCTACGAGCTGGTACTGCCACGCAGAGCCATCCTGCGCCGGCGTCTTGCCGTCCTGCAATGTCCGCCACACATTCGCTGCGAAATGCCAGGCAGCGCCCACCTGCTGCGTGATACCGCCCATTATCATTCGACGTCGTGAAAAGTCCGTGTACTTGAGCGCCGCAAGCACAGGCGCCGTAAACGGACCATTGGCGAAATTCGAAAAGCCCGCGTCGTTCTGATTGACGATATAGCCGAGCGCGAAGCGCGTCTGGTTCCACGTGTACGACGCACCAAACGTCCATGCTTTCGCCGCGCTGCCATTGACGGAATCGCGCGACTCCTCATACGCGCCGCCCAGATTCACAGGCCCGCCACTAGGCGCATAAGCAACGGCCGCGCCGTACTGCGAGCCATACGACTGGTGCCCCGCAACGCCGCCGAACGCATACCCGATCGACAACAACACGTCATGCGCGCGCGCCTGATACTGCACCTGATTGCTCGTCCAGATGCCGCCCGACATCGTCACTTCCGGCTGGAAGCTGAAGTCGTATGGAATCCACGGGTTGCTGCCATAGCCGCCAATCGTGATGCCTTCGATCAGCACGTTCGGCATCCGCCCAAAGATCAGCTTGCCGTACGACGACGACTGCACACCGACCTGCGCCTCGTTGAAAAACGGCAGCGTCGGATCGCTCTGACCGCTGTTGATGTAGATACGGTTTTCGAGCTTGAAGAAGGTCGACCAGCCGCCGCCCAGGTCCTCGACGCCGCGCAAACCCCAGCGGCTCTCCGACATGCCGCCATTGCCGAGGCCGACGCTCGAGTCACCGGTCTTGTTCACGTGCGTCATATACCGGACGCTTTCGTCGACGATGCCGTACAAGGTGACGCTCGATTGCGCGTGTGCCGTCGCGCACGTCAACGCAGGCGAAAGCGCCGCCCACGCGCAGAACCTCAGTCTCTTGCTCCCCTTCGTCATACCGTCTCCTGATCCATCCTGCATGCGTTACTGCGTGGGATTTTCTTAAAGCGGTGCGGCGTCGCTGGCGCGCAAATAGGCGAACGCAAGCAAGCGTAAGATTAATCTGTATGAAGAGTCGGGAAGATAAAAGAAAGCCCGCGTGTTGCGGGCTGTCTACAGTGGCCTTTGCAGATTCAACGAGTCGTATTTGTGACTTGACTCGCTGCGTTTCCAGCTACTTAGGAGAAGCCGCCGATACGGCCTGCGCAACCGACACATACTCTGCGACGGGCACGTCCTCCGCGCGGCGTTGCAGATCGAAGCCGAGCGCTTCGAAATCGACGATATCGCGATATGCGGATAGCGTATTTCGCAACATCTTGCGACGCTGCGAGAACGCCGCGGTGACGAGTTCACCGAGCGTTGTTTGATCGACGGAAGACAGTTCGTGCGGCGCGTACGGAATCATGCGGACGATCGCAGAATCGACTTTCGGCGGCGGCTGGAACGATTCGGGCGGCACGTCGAGCAGCTTGTCGATCACATAACGGTACTGCAACATCACAGACAACCGGCTGAACGCCTTGGTGCCCGGCTCCGCGACCATCCGCTCGACCACTTCGTTCTGCAGCATGAAATGCTGATCGATCACGCGGTCAGCGAAAGTGGCGAGATGAAACAGCAACGGGCTCGAAATGTTGTAAGGCAGATTGCCGACGATACGCAGCGTGGGCTTTTCGCCCGCTTCCGCGAGCGCGCCGAAGTCGAACGCGAGCGCATCACCTTCATGCAATTCGAGTAGCTGGCCGAACTTCTTCTTCAAACGCCCGATCAGGTCTCGGTCCAGTTCGACGGCGTGCAGCGGCGCTTCGGGCGTCGCGAGACGCCCGATCAGCGGCTCCGTCAGCGCGCCCAGCCCCGGTCCGATTTCGACCATGCGCTCGCCGCGTTGCGGACGGATCACGTCGACAATCGAATCGATGATGCCCAGGTCGACCAGAAAATTCTGTCCGAAGCGCTTGCGCGCGAAGTGGCCCTGGTGCTGTTTGCTTGAACTGTTGGACATCGATAGAAGCTACAAAAAAATCATGCGGCGCGACGGTTGCGCGCCATGGAAACTGCGGTGTCGATTGCGGCGATCAGGCTGCCCGCATCCGCGCGCCCTGTGCCGGCGAGATCGAGCGCCGTGCCGTGATCGACAGACGTGCGAATGATCGGCAAGCCGAGCGTCACATTGATGCCTTCGCCGAACGTCGCGTATTTCAGAACGGGCAGGCCCTGATCGTGAAACATCGCGAGTACGCAATCGGCTTCGTTCAGATAACGCGGCTGAAACAGCGTGTCGGCGGGATACGGGCCGCGCGCGTCGATGCCCAGCCCGTTCGCCTGTTGCAACGCCGGCGAGATCACGTCGATTTCCTCGCGGCCGAGATAGCCGTTTTCACCCGCATGCGGATTCAGGCCGGTGACGAGAATACGCGGTGCCGGCAGGCCGAAATGGTGCCGCAAGTCATGGTCGATGATACGCAGCGTGTCGACGAGGCCGTCGACCGTCAGCGCCGCCGACACGTCCTTCAGCGGCAGATGCGTCGTGGCGAGCGCGACGCGCAGCGGCCTTGCGCCCGTGCCCGCCAGCATCATCACGACGCGCGGCGTGTTGGTGCGCTCCGCCAGATATTCGGTATGACCGGTGAACGGCACGCCGGCATCGTTGATCGTGCTCTTTTGCAGAGGCGCGGTGACGATTGCGTCGAACGTGCCCGCGAGCGCGCCATCGATCGCTGCATCGAGCAGATCCAGCACGTACGGCCCGTTCTTTACGTCGAGCTTGCCGGCCTGCGCGGGCGCGGCGAGCGCGTGATGCTGCGTGGCGATGTGGCGGCCCTGCTGCGCCGCCCAGTCGATCCCAACTGCTTTCGCCCGTTCGGCCATCAAACCGCTGTCGCCGAGCACCGTGAAGTGCGCATCGGGCCAGTGCGCGCCCGCCGCGGCGAGCGCCTGTGCCGTCAGTTCAGGACCGACGCCAGCCGGCTCGCCCGTGGTGATCGCGATGTTCAGCGGTGCGTTCGAGGGCTGGGCAGCGGTCATGACCATTCCAGAGTTATTGCGCGGATGTACCCGTGATCGGGTTTGCCTTGTAATCGACATACGCGGTGTCGCGCAGCTCACGCAGCCAGTCGGCATACGCCTGTTCCGCCTTGCGCTGGCCGATAGCCTGGCGCGCGAGGTCCATCTGCTGCGAGACCGAGCCTTCCGCTTCGCGCCGGCCGAGCACCTGGATCAGGTGATAGCCGTATTCGCTTCGCACGGGCTGGCTGATCTGGTTGTCCTGCAGCGCGTTCATCGCGCGTTCGAACTCGGGCACCGTTTCGCCCGGGCTGATCCAGCCGAGATCGCCGCCTTGCGACGCCGAACCGTCCTGCGAATAGGTGCGCGCAAACTTGTCGAAATCGCCTTGGCCCGTTTCGATCTCCTGGCGGATTTCGAGCAGCTTCTGGCGCGCCTGCGGCTCCGACATGCCGTCGCCGACACGCAGCAGGATGTGGCGCACGTGCGTCTGCGTGAGCTTGGTCGAATCGGCGGAAGTCGCGCCCTGGCCAGAGCGGCGATCGACGAGTCGCACGATCTCGAAGCCGTCGTTGGTGCGGATCACGGACGGATTGACCTGGCCCGGACGCAGCGTCGAAGCTGCCGTCACGAATTCAGCCGGCAGTTTGGACGGTGACTGAAAGCCCAGGTCGCCGCCCTTCGATGCATCCGCCGCCTGCGAATTGGCCTTCGCGAGCTTCTCGAAGTTGTCGCCCTTCAATGCTTCCTGCAGCAGCCCATTCGCCTTCGTCTGCGCCGCTTCGATATCCGTCTGCGACGCGTTGAGCGGCGCCTTCAGGAGGATGTGCTCCAGGTGCAGATCGCTGGTGAGGCCGGCCGTCGGCCCACGCTGGCTCGCGATGTAGTTCGCCACTTCCGCGTCCGACACGGTGACCTTGCTGTCCACTTCCTTCTCCCGCAGACGCGAGAGGATCAGCTCCGTCTTCGCGTCGCCCGTGAAGGTCGACCAGGGCACGCCTTGCGCCTCGATACGCGCGCGATACATTTCGAGCGGCATGTTGTTGGCCTGCGCGAGACGTTCGAGCGTGCGCTGCACCTGCGCGTCGTCGACGTTGATGCCGTCTTCGCGCGCCCTCTGCAACTGGATGCGCTCCAGCACCATCTGATTGAGCACCTGCTGGCGCAACTGATCGGCAGGCGGAATCGGCGCGTGCTGCTGGTTCAGCCGCTTCGTGATCAGGCCGACGCGCATGTCCAGCTCGCGCTGCGTAATGACGCCGTTGTTGACGACAGCCGCGATCGTATCGACCGTTTGAGCATTGCTGTTGCCGCCCAGCGCCTGCGCGTGCGCAGGCGCTGCCAGCAGAATGGAAGCGGCCGCAGCGAAGCCGGTCGCGAACGTTGCCAGGCGAAGCTTTTTCATGATTGCCACAGATACTCCAGTGATGTCGGGCACGCTCGGCCCGTCTTGTCTGTTCTGCGAACGACGCGGCATCGATCTGTCACTCGCGACTCGCTCATAGGTGACCCCGTCATTCGCGACCCCGTCATTGGTAGTTGTTGAACTGCGATTCGGGCGGCGGCGGCGGCGGTGGCGGCTGATAGCCAGCAACGCTTGCGCGGAACGCAGACATCAGCCCGTTGTCGACGCTCGACAGGCCCTTGAACGTCAGCTGCGCAAGCACCCGCGTGCCGGACGTCTGGCTGCCCGTTGTGTTCACCCCGTTTGCGTAGCGCTGGAAGCCGACGCCGAGCGTCCAGCAATCCGCGTCGTATTGCACGCCGAGCAGCGCGTCGACGGCGCGGTGTCCTTTCAGGTCGTAGTTGATCCGCCCTACGCCGAAGACCCGGTGCATCAGCGGCCACTGGCCCGAGATCAGCAACTGGTTGATCGGCTGGTTGTCCAGCGTCGTGTTGGCGCGCGTGTAACGATAGCCAACGTTGATGACCTTGCCTGCTGCGGGGCTGTACCCGAAGCCGACGCTGGTCTTGACCAGCTGATTGTTGTCCGCATTATATTGGAACGCCGTTTCCGAGGCGAAACCGCCGCCGAGCTTCAGCGACGCGCCGAGAATCAGGTCCGAGTGGGTGGCCTGCTCCGACGCCTGCTGAGTCTGGTCCAGCGTGACACGCTGATCGCGGAAATAGTACTGCTGCGCGATCACGAAGCGCGCGCGTTCGTCGCCCGTCGCCGGGTTCAGGAAACGCGTAGTGATGGCGGCCGTCAGACGGTTCGCATCGGCGATACGGTCATTGCCGACGAACGTATTCGGCGTGAAGATTTCCGCGAGGCCGAAATCCGACTCAGCCGTATCGAACAGCGGCGCGAAGCTCTGGTTGCGATACGGCGTGTAGACGTAGTACAGCCGCGGTTCCAGCGTCTGGATGAAATCCTGTCCGAAGAGACGTACCGAGCGGTCGAAGATCAGGCCGGTGTCGAACGAGAACGTCGGTATCGACTCCGTGAAGTTCTTCGGCTGATTCGCGGGCGAGCCCGTGCCGATGTTGCTCAGGTCATACGACGCGAAGTGCCATTGCACCTTCGGCGTGACGAAGTAACCCGGACCGATGACGGAGTACGACAGATACGGATTGAAGACGACGCGGTCGCCTTCCGTTGCATCCGCCGTCGTGATGCGAAAGCGCGAGTAGTCCGCTTCCGCGCCGAAGTCGAAGCCACCGACGTTGTACTTCGCGTACTTCACGTTCAACTGCGGCTCGCGGCCGTACGGCGCGGTCGACGGCGAAAGCGTCTGCCAATGCTGCTCGCGCGCCAGCACGGACCATGGCCCGTTGTTGTACGTGAGGCCTGCTTCCTGCTGGTACAGCAGCTGCGTGCCGTTCAGAAACTGGTTCGTCGACGACGCCAGGTCTTCCGGATAGGTGTTGTCCGAGACCTTGTTGTAGTAGATGTACCCGCCGAAGCCCGAACCGAAGTTCTGGTTGTGCTGGATATACAGCGCGTATCGGTTCGTGTGGGTGATCTTGTCGTCGGGCAGATACTCGCCCGTGATCGAGCCGCTATACGTCGGCGACAGATAGCGGAAGTTCGCCTGCATCTGCACGCCGCGCTTCGACAGGATGCGCGGCGTCACCGTCAGATCGCGGTTGGGCGCAATGTTGAAGTAGTACGGCAGCGACAGCTCGAAACCGTTGGTCGAACTGAGCGATGCCGTCGGCGGCAACAGGCCGCTGCGCCGCGCGCCCGACAGCGGGAACGACAGCCACGGGCTCGCGAACACGGGAACGCCCTGGAAGAACAGCACGCCGTTGTGCGCGACGCCGTCATCCGCGCCCGTATCGAAATCGAACTCGCTGCCCTTGATGTACCACGCCGGATCTTCCGCGCACTGGCACGCCGTGTAGGTGCCGCGCGTGAACACCGAGCGCTCGTTATCGAGCAGATCGACGCGCTCCGCACTGCCCGAACCGCCCGTCACCGTGAAGTGATACTTGGGCGTGGTCATGAAGCCTTCGCTCGACTCGATCTTCATGTGCGCTTCCGGGCCCGAGAACGTGGCACCGTTGCCCGACAGATGGACATTGCCGTAAGCATCGGCCATGTCCGTATCCTGATCGTAATGAAGCGCGTCGGCTTTCAGCGCCGAGTTGGTGCGGCGGACTTCCGCTGCACCCTTGGCCGCGATGTCCTGGTCGGCCGTGCCCGTCGTCGAGTCGCCCAGCACGAAGGTGGCGGGGCTCTGGCCGTTGGGTGTCGAATGTTCTTCGAGTTGTGGAGCCAGCCGCAGGCCCCACGGCGCGTCTATCGGCTGCGCCTGCGCCGCCTCTCCCGCCAGCTGCGCATGCGAGAGCGCGGGCAGCAGACCCGGCACGGCGACCAGCGCCGCTGCGAGCCGCCTTCTGCGCGGCAGGGCGTCAGAGGAGGAAGTGGTTCGGAAAAGCTGTCTAGGCGGCATGTATCGTTTGGCGTATCGGCCCTGCTGTCAGTTCATGTGCCCGGCCATCAGTCACGAGTTGCCGCCTGTGCAATCGGGCATCGAATGCACAACTATTGACGATTCATGCAGCGATAAGGCGGGCGACCCAACGAGATGCGCGAGAACTGACGCGAGTCGCGTCAAAAAAGTCGTGGGGTATTATATGGCAAGACGTTGCCCACCCCGATTTTGTCACCGGCTTTTCATGACGCTTCCCCCCGTATCTTCCCTTACATCCGCTTCTTCGACGGCGGACGCCCGGCTCGAGCTTCTCGGCGCCTGGCTGCAAACCCACGCCGGCCGCTACGGCCTCGACCTCGCCACGCTGAAGCCCGCTTCCGCCGATGCGAGCTTTCGCCGCTACTTCCGCCTCGCGGGCAGCGGCGCGGAGCTTGTCGCGGGCGGCGCGACGGTGATCGCCGTCGATGCGCCGCCGCCCGAAAAATGCCGCGAATTCGTGCAGGTGGCGGGTTTGCTGGCCGACGCGGGCGTCCACGTGCCGCGCGTGCTGGAAGTCGATCTCGATGCGGGCTTCATGCTCGTCACCGATCTCGGCACGCAGTCGTATCTGTCGACGCTGAAGCAGAGCAGTCCCGCCGAAGCCAAAACACTGATGCGCGACGCGCTCGATGCGCTGATCCGCTGGCAGCTCGCCTCGCGCGAAGACGTGCTGCCGCCGTTCGACGAAGCGTTCCTGCGCCGCGAGATGGAGCTGATGCCGGAATGGTTCATCGGCCGGCATCTCGGGCAGGAAGTGGATAAGAACACGCGCGGCGTGCTCGATCGCACGTTCGCGCTGCTGGTCGCGAGCGCGCGGGCGCAGCCGCAGGTTTTCATGCTGCGCGATTTCATGCCGCGCAATCTGATGATCGCCAGCCCGAATCCAGGCGTGCTCGACTTTCAGGACGCGGTGTACGGCCCGATCACGTATGACGTTGCGTCGCTGCTGCGCGATGCGTTCATCGGTTGGGACGAAGAGTTCGAACTGGACTGCTTCGTGTACTACTGGGAGCGCGCGAAAAAAGCGGGGCTGCCCGTCGATGCTGACTTCGGCGAGTTCTATCGACAGCTCGAATGGATGGGTTTGCAGCGGCATATCAAGGTGCTCGGGCTGTTCTGCCGGATCAACTATCGCGATAGCAAGCCGCATTACATGGCGGATCTGCCGCGTTTCATCGGCTATGCACGCAAGGTGTGCGAGCGTTACCGGCCGCTCGTGCCGTTCGCCAGGCTGCTCGATGACCTCGAAGGCCGCGCCGTCGACGTCGGCTACACGTTCTGACGGGTGAAGAACTTGAATAAAGCGATGATCTTCGCCGCCGGGCGCGGCGACCGGATGCGGCCGTTGACGGACACGTGTCCGAAGCCGTTGTTGAAAGTGGGCGGCAAGGCGCTGATCGAATGGCAGATCGAGCGGCTGGCAGTCGCGGGGTTTACGACGATTGTCGTTAATCATGCCTGGCTCGGCGCGCAGATCGAGGATGCCTTGGGCGATGGTTCGCGGTTTGGTGTCGAGTTGCGTTATTCCGCGGAGCATGAAGCGCTTGAAACGGCGGGTGGGATTGCCAAGGCTTTGCCGCTGCTGGAGGACTCAGGCAGGCCTGAGGTGTTCGTTGGCGTCGCGGGTGATGTGTACGCGGATTTTGATTATTCGACGCTGCGCGCGGCGGGTGCTCGTCTTGCGGCTGCGGATTCGCCGGGGATGCATCTTGTGATGGTGCCGAATCCTTCGTTTCATCCTGCTGGGGATTTTGTGCTCGGCGGCGATGGGCTGTTGGCGCTTGAGGGCTCGCCACGGTATACGTTCGGTAGCATCGGGCTCTATGACACACGGATGTTTCGGGATCTCCCCGTTGGGACGCGGCGCGCGCTTACGCCGTTTTATCGCGAGACTATTGCGCAGGGGCGCGCTACTGGGGCGCTGTATGACGGGTTGTGGGAGAACGTTGGGACTCCGGCGCAGCTTCGGGCGCTTGATGAGTTGTTGAAGGTGTAGGTTTTTTTGTCTGCGACGCTTGGGTGGTTTGCTTGTCTTTGTTCTGGCATCCGGGTGGCTGGGTTTGCTGCGCAAGCGGTTTTGATGTTTTTGCCTTTTCGCTGGCATCCGCGATTCGTTAGCGTGCTTCAGGCGTCGCCCCTGTGCGGGGCGGCACCTACTTTTCTTTGCCGCCGCAAAGAAAAGTAGGCAAAAGAAAGCGGCTCACACCGCCAACACTTGTGCCTGCCTGAGGGCCCCCAAAGGGTCTTACGCTTCACACGGCAACGGCTCTGTTGGCGCGTGTTGCCAACGCTTTGAATAAACGCATCACCCGCTTCAAATGCATTTGCACGGGCAAGCGGCGGCGAATGGTATGTGCCGCCCAGGTGGCAAACTGTGTGTAGG
>NZ_FNDI01000016.1:0-216587 GCF_900100565.1 Paraburkholderia steynii
CTGACCCGGCAAAGTAGCTCGTCGTCCGACCAGTCGGCCTTGGCCACGAAGTGGTGCAATGCCTGATGCCGCGCGCTGGCGTGAAGCGGATCCACGCTTGCGGCCATTGGTTCGACACTCTTGCGTGTCAACGGCAACATCAGGCCTGTGCAGTAAGCCTTCAGTCCTGAGTGGCGATCCGCATGACCCAGGCCGCCAGCCAGATGTTCAATGTACTGCTCAAACCGCCTTTGCGCATCCATTGCTTCTCGCTCTATGCCTGGGTATCCTCATTATATGTAGGTAAACAAGCAATATCACAATTGTTATTTTTATGACACAGTAAGACTAAGGGGCCTGACTGCAACGTTACACCGATTGCGACCAGCGACAAGGCTAAGTGACGGGCGTGTCCACACCGGTTACGATGCGCCCTTTTTCGAACGAGCCTTTGCTGGCGCTTTTGCCTGAAAGCCAGCGAAGAACTGGGCAGGCGACGAGTTTGGCTGACTTTGCACAGCCATGTGCTCCCTGATCAATTCGGTCTGGAATCGCGTGATGGTGTCAGGATCCGTGATAACGCAGGCTGTGTTGTTCTGAGCCCTGTACTTCGGGCCAGCTGCGACAAGCTTTCCGTTAGCATCTTCCACGAAGGTTCCTTCCCCTGCCTGCGACCAGTTTGTCGACCCCTCGAGGGCTACCCGTCCGTCGGCCACAAAACCCTTGGTGTGACTGATTGAATGAAACGGTGAGTCTCCAATTGCAAAATGTGTATTGAAACCTTCCGAGTTGTCCGTGAGGTCCTTGGTGAGGATTCCTGCTTCGGTGGCGCCTTTAGCCTGCAATCGGTCGAGTGTGACGAGCATGGTCACAGTCGGATCCTTTGCCAACGTCATCAAAATGTCATTCAGCTCGGGGTCGTCGTACCCGAACATGTTCATATACAACGAGATGCTCACGCGTGAAATTATGTACTTGAGGATATTGTGGACATCATCTCTCCCGACGTAAAAAAGATGAACGTCTGAACTCGCATTGACGGAGAACTTCCCCTCGGAGGTGTATTGCTCCAGGTCCAGCAGAGTGAACGTCTGCAAGGTCACCTTCGGATCATTGATGACGTTTGAAGCGCTTACCGGTTTCTTGCTTGTCTTCCTGGCAGCCATTTAATGTCCCCTTTGAAGAACTGCTCCATCCTGCATCGCCGGTACCATTCTGTTCGCCTTTTGAAGTTCCCACTTTCGACGATCGGCAACTAATGAAATGAGAGAAACCGCGATCCGTTGTGTGTCGGAGTATAGGAACTTATTTCAATTTTTTCATTTTCATGTTCGCCCGTTGATGTTCGAAACTGAACAGAGCTAGGCACTGTGTCCTGCGTTCACAGGTTGTAAGCTCCATTACATACCCGTCGCGACCTTAGCCAGTTCTGGCAGTTCATCAAGAACAAGTTTCCCAGCTATGCCGAACGACGCTCGTATCTTTGGGGTGAGTTCAGGCCGCGCCTTGACCCGATCGAGAATGCCTCGTCAGTTCCCGCGGACGATGCAGTGACAGCTGCAATTGAGAAGTTCGACGCGGAGTCCCTTCAGGTCGCTTGGCCCAAGGCGCTAGAGCGTACCCCGTCGGTACAGCGCAAAGTAAGGGCAGTCCGTGACTGAATGAAAAAGCGCGCCTGCAGAGTAGGACCCAGCGGCTTTGCGTCACTTTAGTTCTTTGATCACACGAAAGCCGTTCTGTGACTGACGCACGCTCGGGCTGTATTTGAAGCGTGTGGAGCTCAACATGTAGTCCTCCCCTTCACGCCATGAGCCGCCGCGAATTACGCGCATGTTGCAGCCCGGCGTATCCCACGTGCTTCCATCAATCGGCGCACCCTTGTACGAATTATGCCAGCAGTCGCTGACCCATTCCCAAACGTTGCCGTTCATGTCATACAGTCCGCAGGGATTTGCCGCGAATGAGCCGACGGGTTCCGGTGCCTCCTTGTGGTAAGGGTCGCCACAATCCTTGCAGTTGGCCACGCCTTTGCGCATCTGATCGCCCCACCAGTACTTCGTCGTAGTGCCCGCGCGGTCCGCGTATTCCCATTCGGCTTCTGTCGGGAGGCGATAGGTCTTGCCCGTCACCTTGCTCAGCCAATTAACGTATGCCTGTGCGTCGTCCCAACTGAGATCTCGCGCGGGGCCGTTCTTCTTGCTGTCGTTCTCAGTCGACAGCCTCGGGCATCCGTTGACGTCCGCGCATGCGTTCCATTGCCCGACCGTCACAACGTATCTAGCGATCGCGAACGGTGCGACAATGGTCACCTGATGCGGCGGCTTCTCAGAGGGATCGCCAATGTTGCTGCCCATCATGAATGAGCCAGCGGGCAGCGATATCATCGCGGGACAGGCAGCGCAGTCCTTGCTCTCCGCGCCTGTTGCGGCGAATACGGGAGTTGGGGCGGGAGCGGCTGGGGTCGCTGTCGCTGCCGCATTTGGAGCGGATGGAAGCGTTGTCGCGGCCTTCGGTGCAGGCGATGACGCAGCGTGCGTGTCGGGCGGCGTGGTCGATCCCGCCGCCTTGAGTCTTTCGATGCGCGCGTTCGCGAGCGGCGTAAAGCGGCCGTTCGGATAGGCCTTCAGATATGCTTCATAGTCGCTCGCGTAACTGCTGTTCTTGATCGAATCCCAGAACGACAATTCGTATTGTTCGTTACTGTCCGTAGGTAAGACGCCGCGGCTGTTTAATGGCGCAACGGCATTTGGCGATTCGTCTTCGGATAGCGTCAGATCAGGCGACGCAAAAACGTGCATGGGCGCAGTCAGTGTCGAGACGGTCCAAGGTCTCTGCATTCCGCGTGTTGCTTGCGTCACGCGATTTCTCACGTGTGCGAACATAGAATCAACCGACTCATCTGGCGCGTTGGCCATTTCTCGTAGCCATTCCCCCGTGAATATGCCGTGACGGTTACCATCTGCGGCTCGCGCGCCCGGCGCTGCTGCGAAAGCAACCAGCGATTGCGCGGGCAACTGAATCGCCGCAACGGTCGGTGCGAACGGTTGTGTCAGACATGCATCGAGCACGACCAGATTGAGCGCATGCGGGCGCGGCGCAGAGAGCGTGTCGAGCACACTAGACAAATCGATGCTCGCGGTCATCAGCGTCGATGGGACGCGCGGATCCGCACTCACGGATGCGAGTAGCGTCGAACTCCCCGCCTGCAATCCATGTCCCGCGAAATAAAACACAGCCGTGCCGCCCGCATGCAGCCGGCGTCCGAAATCGGCGAGCGCGTCGCGCATCTGTTGTGTCGTCGCATCGGTTCGAAACACGACATCGAAGCCTTGCGCACGCAACGTGTCGGCGACGCTTTGCGCGTCACGCGCGGCGTTTGCCAATGCGCTGACTTGATAATCCGCATTGCCGATCACGAGCGCGACCCTTGGGCCCGGTCGAGTTCGCGTTGAACCTGCAACACCAACGATCGTGTGGGCTTGGTTGGTGGCAGCGCTTTCACCGCGTGCTAGTGGTTGTGCGGCAGACTCGTGCGCCTGGAGTGCACCGACCATGCAGAACAGGAGAAGTTTTCGCCACATTTTTCATATCCTGCTTGTTCTGGAAGTTCTTGCCAGAACCTCGCTATGGACGATTTGGCGCGACAACCAAAGCAGTCGTCTGCCGCATCTGAGGCGACGGCCGTTCGTTTGCTGTACCTCGCGGTGCGCATACTACTTTTGCACGCACGGACCACCCTTCTCAACGATAGCACGCGTTTGGGGAAGTCAGTATGGTTAACTAGTCTGGATCGCATATCTTTTTGACAAGTTACGTCCTAAGCTGAAACATAAGCAAGCAGCAATGCCCCCTCCTTGGAGAATGCGCAATGAAAAGAACAATAAGGCTGGCGACTACTGGCGCACTTATTCTCGCTTCGGTGAAGGCGTTCGCAGGAGCGACACCTTCACCGCCCGGATCTGAGGCATACATCATCTGGCCATCGGACGGCACCGTTATCACCGGCGGCAAGCTTTGGGTGCGCATGGGCTTGCGAAATATGGGCGTGTGTCCAAAAGGCGTGAATGTGGCGAACACTGGGCATCACCATCTGCTGATCGACTCGGACCTGCCGCCGATGGACCAGGAGATTCCCTCGGATCGCCAGCACCTGCACTTCGGTGCGGGGGAAACGGATGCGCGCGTTGAATTGCCGCCAGGCAAGCACACGCTGCAATTGCTGCTCGGTGACTACAATCACGTGCCTCATAATCCGCCCGTCTATTCGAAGAAAATCACCATCATCGTGAAGTGAGCATGCGCTGCCTTTGCACCGGAACTCCGGCGCTCAGCACTCAAAGACGGAGAACATCAACCATGGTCAGGATCGTAGCTGCCGCGGCGCTCGGCGCCTTCGCTTGGTTGACCGCGGCGAATATTGCATCCGTCGGCCCGACATCAGCGCCGGATAATTCGTATGCGTATATCGGCTATCCGAACAATGGACAGGTTGTGCCTGCTAACAAGCCGTTTCGCGTGTGGTTTGGCTTGCGCTACATGGGCGTCGCACCCAAGGGCGTCAAGTACCCTAACACGGGCCACCATCACCTGCTTATCGATACCGACCTGCCACCGATGGATCAGGAGATTCCTTCCGACCGGCAGCATCTGCATTACGGTGCAGGCCAAACGGAAACCACGATCGAACTGCCGCCCGGCAAACACACGTTGCAATTGTTAATGGGAGACGAGAATCACGTCCCGCACAATCCTCCGGTGTATTCGAAAAAGATCACAGTGATCGCGAAGTAAATTGAAATTTGTACGCTGCTCAATAACCCGGTTGAGAACCGCGTCAGGTGACGCGCAGCGACGACTGGCTTCCCGGTTCTCAGTCGCACCAGCGGTCTGCACAGCTAAAGCATATAATTTGCTTCGGCAATCCCCTCTCTCTTCTCTGAGATCGGACCGTGCTAAAGCGGAGGACTCCATGCCGCGATATAGTGAACGTGATCGTTGTCCGCGAGAGCGCGCATACTATGGTCTCTCGGAGCACCGCAAGCGGTCTTCGAGCTAAGTCATGCGGCAGGGTGTAATCACCCCCTGAAGTCGATCGGACCGGCGGAGTGTCTTGACATCTGCGATGCATAACCTAGGATGAACTTGCAGCTGAATTATCTGCCTGCCTTCTTTTTTTTGAAAAAGTTAATAAATTCTGGGCCATCTGACCAACTAGTGCGTTTCTGACGACCTGTCTGTTGTCGTCTTCTTCGCGTTGCGATATATCCAGCAACGCAACACGTTGCTGTGCCACGTTTCCGTTCAATCATAGAAATCGGTAAGCAAATCGAAAGTTAAAATGACGTTATATAGTATAACTAAGTTACTGAATTGCATGTTGAATTACCGACAGCCGGGTTTGGAATACAGCTCGCCGATATTCAGAATGTCGTATCAACCAGGCGCCGCACCATGTTGGTTCATGCCGATTTAAGATTGGTCGTCGTTAATTCGGGTGAAAACCAATGCCATCTTCTCGCCGCTTTTCGCTCCTACGTTGCTTTAGCGGGAAGTGTGCGCAAGCCCCAGCGCGTCGTACGCTCGTCAATGGCCGAGCCGCCGGCGCGGTCATCGTTTTATGCCATGTCAGGCGTCACGCCATGTGCGCGATAAGTTCCCACAAAGTCGGCCATGCCGTAGTTCTTGATCGCACCTACTGTAATCGATGCGCCGACGAACTGCGCAGCATCCACAAGCATGTCGGCCGCGGTGTGTCGCTCGGCTGTGCCGTTGGCCTGCGTTACCTGTGCGTTCACCACCAGTCCATGCCGGTTATCAGTCAGCACATGCCAGATGTAGCAAAGCATCGCGCCCGTGCCACGACTCTTGCGAAACCACCGGACCTGACTTTCCGTGCTGGATTGATGCGAGTCGTTTCTGCGCTTCTCGCCATGCCAATTCTCGTGAGTGCCATCACCTCCATCAGGTGGCGCGGCGTCGTCAGAGTTCGCCTTGCACACGAAGCTTTTGTGTCCGGTCCAGGCCCGACTGAGCGTGCTGTCCACGCTGAAGTGCTCGCCCGACAGGTAGCCACGCACGCGCGCCGTCTGGACCGCCTCATTGAACAGGCCGACAATGACGTCGTGGGCCATCAATCGGTCGGGGTTCTTGCTGAAGGCGAAGTGGTCCCACACTACATTGTTGTAGGAGATTCGCTCCATCAGCATCCGTTCACTGCGAATCGAATACATCACTTGCGGCAACAGTGCCGGAATCAGCTTTGCTGGCGCGATGCTCGGGCTACCTCCCTTCGCATCGCTCTAGTACGTACGCAAAAAAGAGCGCATCCATGCGAGTGGGCGCATCGTTCAACCACAGTCGAATCGGTCGCAACGGGTGATGGGCTGGAACGAAGTCATCCAGCCTGAACATCGCTAACATCGACTCGGTATAGCCGTCCGCTCCGCGCATCGCTTTAGTCTCAGTGTTGCCCGATTCTTTGTTTCAACGTCTACCCCTCCCGCGCGAACGACATGCGCAGGAGGTAATTCAACAGACCGCTAGACAACGCGGAGTACGAGAACATGAAGATCCAGGACATCGTTGTATTGATCGGCGCTGCACTGACCACAGCCGTCACCCATGCAGAGCCCATCACTTATTCAGGCTTTACAATTGCCGACGGTAAGCTAGGCGCGTGGGAATTTCATAACGCGCGGATCTACCTTACGCTCGAGAGCGACACGAACAATGTGCAGTTACTTCAAATTCCCGTGCCAGGTCATGGGACCGCCGATGTCGCCCTCAATGCGAAGGGGACTGCGCGTGTCATTGTTGTCAGTAACGGAAAAAAAGTACGTGCGACATTCGCACCGAACCAGATTTTTGTGAGCGTCGATCTGGGCAGTCCTGACGCCAACACCCCCCCTGGCCGTGGGGTCGGTTTTGGCTCGCAGTGGCCGTCTGGCCCGAATCCAACTTATCCGCTGGGTATCGAAGACGGAATGATCGATTCGGGTGACGCGTCCGACAATGGCGCCATTTTAAGTGACGAGCTCGCCACGCTACCGACCGACCTTAAGCACTCGACAAGCTTCAGCGGACGTGCATGGATCTGCCTTGACTTCTTGGACAATAGAGACTGCGCGCATCCAGCCGACCCGCTAAAGACCGATAAGGGAGACTTTTTTCTATATCAGAAGTATCGGACGTCTGGATTCGGCGACGCATTAATGGGTGGCACATTTTCAGCTGTGACACACGGCTCCAACCGGCCTGGCGAGTAAATCGAAGAGCGCAGCGTTCAACCCGATCCGTCTACTCGAATATATCGGAGGTTGTATGGAACGACTTGGGAATCTAATTGTGATTGGAGCGGTACTTTGCGGGGCGGGGCATGCCTTGGCCGATCCAATCACTTACACTGGGTATGTACTATCAGATGTAACGTTGGGCGGACATTATTATTCAGGCGCGCAAGTCTATATCTCGCTTGAATCCGATACAACGACGGCGTTGCCGTTCAGCGATAGCACAGGTTCCGGGTACCGGAACGAGGTCGGGAGGGGCCGAGTGCGGATCGTCGCGGGCCGCCATATCATTACCGCCCGCTTCGAGCCGAATCAGATATATGCTTTCTTTGACGTCGCACACTCGTCGATCGGATTCGGATCCTACCTCACGGCAGGGCGAACATATCCATTGGCTGTGACAGCTATGGACGATCAGGATGGGTTGGTTACGAACTCATCCGTTGGCGCAGTCTCTGACATCATGACAACGCCAGCAAATGCTGCGAACTATACGCAAGACACTGCGACGCTTACGACGAATCTCGCGAATGAAACTGCGTTAAGCGGAGCAGTTTCGTCTGTGCCATCAATAGCTTTAAGGACCGACCGTGGAGACTTCGTGCTATATGAGCCGTATACAGTTAACTACGGTTCTGGTCCCTACTCCGTGAATTGGGGATTCTTTTGGGCGACTTTGGGCAAGGGAAATCATGAAGAAGATAACGACATTGGTACGCTCACTGAAGAATGAGCGTATGTCTGTCCGTCCACGGAGTTGGTCGACCATTGAATGCGTTTCTATGGACCACAATCTTTGAGAATTATTCGCACGGATTGTCGTAACAGGTATGCATAGCCTTAAGATTTTTGTGTATCCAAACCTGCAATTTCCTCCAATGAAACATTCAGCCCAAGTGTTTCTCGGTCCGTTTCATCGTTCCTGTCTTCGGCCAAGAACTGCAGCACGTCGCGTATTTTGCAAAAGTAGTTCTTGGACATCTCTTACTCGAGAACTAAGCTTTATCAAGCTCGCCGCTTGTTCTGATTGACCGGAGAACAGCAAATAGAAAAATAACTAATCGAGTTCATCGTTCACTGTACAGATTGGTGCATGAGAAGTATGTCCACTACGAATGGAAGTCGTGTGCCACGATTCGAACGTTAATTTCATAACCCCTCATCTTCCCAATCAACGAAGGATGGACTTGATCATGGCCACAGATACTAAGACCGGACCGGAGCGCGCCCGCATTCAGCTTGATGATGTCATCACATCGGCGAGCGAAGGTGTTCTGCGTGCGCTGGAGGCCCGGCAGCGGCTTCCTCAAAGAGGAGAAGGCTTTTTCGTGGAAGTGCACATACGCTGCGGTTTCCCGGCAGAAATTACGCAGTCTATCGGGCCTCGTGAACTTCCTTCAGGCGGCCAAATAGCCGGCGGCGGCGCCGCTCAAGGATAGACATGAACACATCCGTGCCCAACGAGGATTCGCCGCTTCTTTGTCCGAGTGCCGAGCCGAGTATGCCTGGGAGCGTTACTTTTGGAATTGTCGGTGGCACCGCAGACGAGCCACGCTTGAGACATCTCGACAAGCCGATCCCTGTGACTGCAGAATTACTGGAGTTGTCTGGGCCGGTCCGACCTACCGAAGTGTTTCGGTTTGCCGCACCCTGTGCATGCGGCGCTTGTCCAAATTTTCACGATGCCAAGTGCAGCCTGGCAACTCGGATCGTAAAGTGGTTGCCGGTAGTAGAAGAAAAGCTCCCGATTTGCTCAATCCGTCCTCACTGCCGGTGGTGGCGAGAGGAAGGCAAAGAAGCCTGTCTGCGATGCCCCCAAGTTGTGACCGACAACTACCGTCCGTCCGAGTTGATGCGACAAGCCTCAAGAGCGCCGGCGGCCGCCGACCGAGATACGTAGGGCAGCGCTTATAGGCTCTACGCAGTAGCAGTAGCGGCTTCATCACTCTCGGCATACCGTCGTGACCGGTCATAGATCAGCCCGTAAGCGTTATCGTTCCTCGCACTGTTTTGTTCGGTGGCATCAGGCCGGGCGCAACCGACGCCGAAGTCAATCTTGGCGACACTTGGGAGTGGAGCGGAGCCACCTGGATTCGTGTTTCTGGATTCGGCCCAAGCGGGCGCGCTTCCGCAGCAATAGGCTTCGATGGAACACAAGGCATTCTCTTCGGTGGAGGATTCCAGACTAACAGGACTGATGGCGCCCTGATCCCATTGGGTGATACGTGGTCGTGGGATGGTCGATTTTGGACTCAGCGTCAAAACATCGGCCCACAAACACGCTCTGGGCATGCAATGGCTTTTGACAGCAACCGAAAGAAGATGGTCTTATTTGGCGGAATCGGTCCAACCAAGGAGTCTCTCAGCGACACATGGGAGCTTGCCGAAAGGTCGACTCCCGGTGGCTAAAATCTAATCAAAAATGTTGCGAAGGAGGCGAAGCCGCTCTATCGAAATCGTCCCGCCGCCTTCAGCGTCGTTAGCCCCTCACAGAATGATGTCCGTCTCCTCATCAATCGGCACAAATACCGGCTCACCGCTCTTGAGAGCCACCTGCCCCTCGGTTGTCTTAAACAGTGGATCCGCCTTGATGTAGGCCTTGAAGTCATAGCCTGTAGCAGCCGCCAGATCAGCAATTGCCACCTGGAACGTACGGTAAGCTCCTAAAACGAAGCCCTCGAGCGCTTCAGTCCTCGATCGCGCTTCGAGCAGTTTCCGAATGAGTTGCCCTTGGCTTAACACGTAGGCGGTGGCGTGTAACGCCTTGTCCTTCACGTCCAGTGTTACCACCAATTTCCAGAACTCGAGCGGGGCGATCGCGCCGTCGATTTCGATCTCCTCCTCCTCGCCGTCCGGGTCGCGCAGGATTGGACCGGTGAAAACACAGGCCCTGAATCCATGCGTACGTGCGTTGTCGAGGATGTAGTTCTCCAGGCCCTGCCAGAGGGCTTTGCCCTGGTTCAGCCGGGCGTGTTGCGCGGCCGCGTTTACGTAGTGGAACGTATCGTCGTTGGCCAATTGCGCCTCGGCCTCTTCGCCCCAGTTTGGGTCCTCGCGCCGTACCATGTGACCGCGATCGATCTCGGCATCCTGAAAGTTCTTCGAACCCAACTGAATGGACTTTGGAATGCGCTCGTCGGTAAACCACTTGTCGTTACCGCGCTTGATCCGCACCGCTGCATCGCCGTCAATGTTGACCGCGGTAATAAGCGGCAGCTTGAGTTTTGCCGAGTACTTGACGCCAAAGTGGGTGTAGCGCAGCTCGTTCGGCTCCGATGGCTGGTCGCTCGGCTCGGCCAGGTCCGCGGCCAGGTCCGCGGGAAGACCCGGCCAGGGCGTAGGCACCGCGCGACCACCGGTCTTCTTCGTGAGGAATCTGGTACCGAACCCCTCCCGGTCCTGAAAGTACGTGGCCGCGTGGCTGCCGTCCTTTGCCTCTTCTCGTCCGGCCTGCAGCGGAACTGAGACGGGCCGCCCCCCCTTAAGCAGAGCGCTGAGCGTCTGGGCGCTGACCGCAGTGTTCGCCTTGCCGTACACACCCGAGAAGTGCAGACCGATGACCTTGCCATCTTCGAGCCTGATGAGGGGCGAGCCGGAGTTGCCGCCCAGGCTAGTGCAGTCGTAAGTGAGGACGCCGTTGCCCGGCGGTTGCAGGATCTTGCCCGGCGCAAGGCGCTTGACCTCGTACAGGTCGCGGAAGTAGCGCGCTTGCGCGTCGGCGTCGTTGCGCGAATCGTAGGCAGGGTAGCCAATGAGGGCGACCAGGTCGGCCTTCGCCACCTTTGCCTTATCGCCGACGAGTTGAAACGGGCTGGGCAGCTTGAAGTCCGCCGCCTCAATCCATAGCAGCGCCACGTCGGCCGAAGCGTCGTCGGCAAGGTACTCGATGCGAGTCAGTTCGGCTGTTCGGCTGTTGTCGTCGGCCTTGCTTTCAACCTCTTCGCCGAAATCGATCGCGGCGCCGTAGCGAGCGCCGGAAGGAGCGCGCATAAACACCGCGGAGCCGTCCGCCTTTCGACGGGCGACGATCTGTGCCACATGGCGATTCGTTACCACCAGTGCGCCTTTCTTTCGTTGCTCAGCCACCCATCCGGTTCCGCCCCACGCCATGTCGTTATTGCGGAACTCGATACGGCCGACGGAGGGGACCCACTTTTCGACGCCCCGAATCAAGGCAGAAGTCTCTTGCGGCAATTCCGGCATCGGCTCCAACACTACCGTGTCGTTCCGAACGAGCAGCGGTGGGCGTCCGACCAGAAGCACAATCGCTTCAAGGCCTTCGAGCGCAGCCGTTCCCGCGACGGCGACCGATTCCAGCGCCTGTCCAGCCTTCAGCGCATCCACGCTGGACCTGGACATGGCGCTCATCAGCGAGCGCGGAAGCCGGCCCGCGTCGAATGCTGCGCGCACAGCCGTCTCCATTTCTGGGGTGAGCCGCTTTTTCAGTGCATCGAGTCTCTCTTCGTTAGTCATTGCGTCTTCCTTTAGAGTTCGTGGTGCACGATCAGCACCGCCAACGGAGGTGCGAAAGCTGCCGGCACACCGCGCGCCAGCAGCCGCCGGGTAACGACGTCAAGTGCATTGAGCTCGGCCGCGGATCTGGACGCCTCAGACAGCATCCCGCGCAGCCGTCGGCCAAGGCGCGGTATCAGATTGTCGGCTCTAAGGGCTCGTGCCCAGATATCGAGTTGGTTCCGCGCTCGGTAAGTAGAGTTTGGTTCGTCCGAGAGATCACGCAGGCGTTCTCGAAGCGTCTCATCGAGTGACGGCAGCCGACGCCATTCCCCACGCCGACGGCCAATCGACCAGTCACCCGCCATGGTCCGCCGCCAGCGCTCGGCGGCTCGGCCGATGAGTTTAAGGTCGTCGTCCCGCCGGACATAGGCCAAGGCCTCGACCCACTCGGCGAACACGCCAAGACTCGCGAGCGCCCCGATCTGGCTACCCGACTCCGGCGGGACGAACGTCAGTTGCCGGTCGCCGTATAGCGCATTTGCCGTTGAGATCGTCTCCACGGACGACGCTACCGTGTCACGCAATTCGGAATGACCTTCCATGACCGACAAGTTGTCGGCGAAGATCGAGTATGGCGTGTGAGTCGCGAGCACAAGTCCGAAGAGGGGCGTGCCAGTATGCATCGCGTCGGGTGCCACGCGACGAAGCTTCTCGAGGCCCAGTTCAAAGGCGCGTTTCGCCTCGTTGCCCGGAACGCCGCCCCAGTGTTCGTTAGCGGCCGCGGCCGGGTTGCTCTCACGCGTATTAGTCTGTGAGAAATAGAACGGTTCAGGCGAGGTCGCAAGGAGCAGCGCCAGCGCACCGTGGCGCGCGCAACTGTCGGTAGCCGAGACGGCCGCGGGCTCTAGCCGATGGAGCATCTGTCGCCACGCCGGCCAGCGGCGGCGCATCCCCTCGGGATCAAATTCGGCCCGCATCTCCAATCTGGCCAGCGCGAGCGAATCTGGAAGTCCGGCCAAGTCCTCGTCGGAGTCGTTGAAACGATCGCGTTCGTCCAACCAGCTGCGCGCATCCGCCCACTGACCCGACCGCCACAGGAACGTGCGGATCGCATCGGCCGCCTCTGAGCGAACGTCCAGCCCCCCGGTGTCCATGACGCTGCGCACGAGATACGCCCCTTCGCGCCAATCCTGGCGTTGGATCACCGCCAGCAGTTCGCGCGCAATGCCAGCATCCCCACCCCCGGCGGCGCTCGGTATCGCCTGCGGTCCTCTGAACTGACTGGTTCGTTCGCCACGAGTAAGCCGCACGAGATCTGCTGCTGCAGAAGGCAACTCGCCGAGTGTTTCGTCGTCAAATTGACTGGCAATCTGGACCGGCACACTCGATACGGCACGCCCGACGCGAGTCAGCTGCAACTGGTGGTACACAGCCTCGATCTGCGCCCAAGGCTGAGGAAGCGCAGCAAACCAGCGCAGGGCTGCAGCATCGATCCGCGACGACTGCTTCGGCGACGAGCGGTAAAGCAGCGGTAAGAGCAACATGCGCATGTCGCTGCGGTGCTTGAGGAATCCCGGGGCGCCAGGGTCCTGCTCAACCAGCCAGTGGTGGGTCGCCAGTTGAATCAACAACTCATTCGCTCGCTCCTCCGTGATCGAACCGAGTCCAAGTGTAGGAGCCAGCACCTTACGGACGAGTTCGGCGTTGATGCGCCGCACGATTAGCCCAGGATGAGCAAGCCGCCTCAGGTCGGGATCCTCAATGCGCGAAAGGAGCATTCGATAGAGAAACGCCGCATCAACCTCGCGGCCTCGCTTGCGCTTCGGCAGATGTTCGACGCCTGCCCGCCTGGCGACCTCGGCGGCAAGGCGCAGTTTGAGTGGGTTGCCTTGGGCAAGTTCGAGCAACTCGTGTCGAAGGTCGGGGGGCGCGCCCAGTCCGGCTAGCAAGGCCAACGCCGCATTGTCCTCCAGACCATGAAGCTCGAGGCGTTTGACACGTTCCGGCTGGTTGCCGACCGCCGCGCTACCGAAACCTGAAGTGCCGATCTGTCGCAAGCTGTCGAGTGCATCTCCCCGGCCAGCCGCAAGCACAACCATCGGCTTCACGCCCCTGAACACGAGGGTGTCAAGCCATCTGAACAGGGTTCCAGGATGGGTCTCGCCCCGACCACGCAGCACCTCAAGCGTGTCGAGCACGACAAGCACGAGCCGGCCTGACGCGGCCACCGTCTTGCCGAGTTCCATCGCGAGTTGTTCAGGCAGGATCTGCCGAAGGCTGAGTTGCGTCTTTGCGGTGAAGTCATAGACATGGCCGGCGTCGAGCCGTGCGTCTAGCAGATCGCTGCCGGCGGCACCCAGTTGCTCCGCCAGTTGGCGCGCTGCCTCCATGGTGAGGCCAAGCTGATCCTGAACGTCAAGGCCCGACCGATCAAAGTCCAACCGCAGGATTAGCGGACGGTGCGCGTCGTAATGGCGGCGCACCGATTCAGCGAGCAGTGTTGACTTGCCTATCCCAGGTCCGCCGGTCACGAACAGGCATGTGGCAGGTGCCGCGTCGACGGGACGCGACAGCCAGTCCGCAATCTGGGCGGACTCATTCTCACGCCCGAAAAAGCCACGTTCGACGACGCGACGACGGTTCCCCGCCCGGTAGAACTCCGCCAAAGCCGAGCGCGCAGCCTGTACCAGATCCTTGGCCGGCGCGACATCACCTGCGCGGTCGAGGGCAACAATGACTCGCTCCAGCATCGCCCGGTCGCTGGGGGCATCGATGATGGCCTGGATGTCAGCTCGCGCGAGTGGAGGTTCGTCGAGCAGTATTGCCAATAGATCCGCGGTTTCTGCGTCGGGCGCACTCTTGCGCCGCTGCTCTATGGCGTCGGCGAGTTGCGATGAGTCTAGCGACTTGAGCAAAGAGTGCCGCGCTGGCGCGCGCATCAACCAGCGGTCGCTGCCGCCAACCGGATTGGTGTCGCAGACCTCTGCGAGACGCGTCGCCGCCATGACGAGGCGGTTTACGTTGTCGGCGGATGCCAACGGCTGCAGAGCCTGTTTCGGAGCGAAAGGGCCGGACAGCGCTGCGAATAGCCGTGCTGGATCCAGGGCGGAGTCGTCCGGATTCATTCGTTGCCTCCTTCGTCACGGAGTTGCTTGAGTCGCGGCTGCAGCCGGGAAGCGATTTGAGTCCGATAGACGCTGTCGTAGCGTCCATTGACCTGATTAAGGTCCTTGAGCGCCTCGTTGGTCCACTCAGTAACGCGCTCGGTACTGATCGTGCAATGCATCTCTTTGGCCGCACTTTCGATCAGGTTGCGGACGTCTTGGGCATTAACGTCGGTGAGATATTCGACAAAGAGTCCCGGAGAACCCTCTCCCTCGGCGTCGACCCGCGTGTCGAACTGATCACCCGGCATCTGGATGGCCTCGTAGCCCGCGAGCATTATGCGCAAGCGCTCGAGCCGAAGCGCCTGGTCTACAAATGCAGTCAGCGCCCAACGAGACTCGTCACCAAACACCACCGCCGGATGGTCGAAGAATACCCAAAGCAGAATGCCAAGCTCCCGTGCCTTCTCGTCTAGTGACTGTGCCAACCGGCGGCTACGGTCGGCAACCACAGCCTCGGGCTCCGTCTGGTCCGCCCCGACACCGCTCATGGCCTCCGGAAGTTGTACTTGAATACGCGCGTCCGCGGCACGACGGGCGATTTCATTGGGTAGGTCAGGGACCAAGGCGTCGAAACTGACACGGATCAGCCGGGTATCTGGCCTACGCGCCACCAACTTATCCAGCATTTCAAAGGAAAAGGGCAAGCCCGCCATGTCGTGCGTGAGGTCAACACGGCGAACCCACACGCCGCGGGCGCGCACCGGCCCCCGCATGGCAGCGTGATAGCCGATGAAGAACGTGTCCCGGCCGACCACCAGCCCGCTCTCGGGCGTACCGTCAAGCGACCAGAGGTTTTCGGGCGTCTCGTCGTCCGCGATGACTTTCCGTACGATGCTGTCGAAGCAGATCAACGGTACCAAGCGGCCAGCGCCTTCCGCACGCCCCTGGTGAATGCCGGCCAGTGAAAAGCTCGTGTCGAAACATCCGCCGCCCGACGAGCCGCCGCTAGTGCCCAAGGCATCATAGCCCCATCGCGCCGTCATGTTGCGCAGCTTTCGCAGCTTGGTGACTTCTATACCGCGCCACTCACCGTCCGGGTAGGAGATCAGCACGATCGCCGCCGGGCCGCGATATGCGTACGGCGGCGTCGCCAGCGTTGCGAACGTCAAGTGGATGCCGGCGGGTTGTTTTAACCGCAGCAGCGCCACGTCATGACGGTCAAGGACTTCTTCATCATTGGTCGGCGCGCGTCCGCCCTCGGGTGGCCACTCGACATCGGCGCAGGGAGACGCGCCGGGCAGCATGATCGCCGGAATCGTGCGCCCGTCCGGAAGGACCACGTCCACGTCCGGTTGTACCCGCGTCACTTCGTTCGGCGCGGCCACTGCAATCACATGCCACGCCGTCAAGACCGAACTCGGACCGACAAGAATGCCCGAACCTTTGACGATGCCTGCGACGCGGACCTTGCACCGAAACGTGTTTGCCCTATGGATGAAGCCGGGCATCAGAGTCTCGTCGAACATCACCTGCTTGTAGTCGAACTCCTCCGGCTCGGTGGCTAGGCCGCGCATGCGCAATGCCGCTACGAAGGTAGCCAGGCAGTGCACGTCCTCGAGCATCATCACCCAGAAATGCGCCCGTTCCTTGTGCAAGGTATCCGCGCTGGCGTCCAAGGCCTCAGGGCTCGGAATAGCGACTTCACGTCCGACACGGATCTGCTCCAACGCCTCTGCGGCCTGTACGCGCGTGTCAGGATCTCGGATGACGCGCTCGATGTCCTCTCGCTCGAAAGTCAGCGCAGGCGGGTGATCATCGTTAGCCATTAGACGCTAGCCTCCTTGAGACCGGTCCCAGCATTTGCGGCCAAGCAGCACTTTGCTGCCTGCGGCAAAACTAACGCAAGTTACCTATTAGAGGACGCGAAAAAGGTCCTCGTTTTAAACGATGGCGGGTCTATGGCGCGCATCGTCGTGACTATGTCGGCGATAATCGCCCGACCTACAAAGCGAAATCGACCAGCCGATCGTCACCTCACCGTGCAGCGAAATGCCACGGGGATTTCACGTCGCCCCTTTTGTTGGATACCATCAAGCCGGAAAAATCCAATTGCTCGACCGACGTGACTAGCACGTCGTCGCCCGGGCACCCGTTTCGGCGGACTTTTAGTTACCCCTACGCGTACATCTATGATTTTGCGGCGTCCCGACAGATGCTATTCAAGCCAATCACGCATACCGCAACCGCTGTGACGGCAATTGCCGCCGCAGGCAAAGTAGCGTGAAATATCCCAGTAAGGATGATGTACAACTTAGCTGCTCCGACCTTCAACATCCCTTTGGGTCCCGCGAAATCAGCAAATTCGCCAAGCCCACACTCCTTGAGTACTTGCTTAATTTGCCGCCGAATTTCCGGCGACTGGCATAACCAAAAGTGAATTCCTTTGAAGTAGGCTCGCTGCAGAAGAGTTTCTCGCCGAAGTCGGAGCGCTACTTCGCGGCCGGACTCCCCGATTGGCTGACCGGCAACCATTTGCAGCAACGTCAACTGCCATGCCGAATCCGGCATCGAATCTAGCTGCGCTTCGTCGATTTCCCATTGGTAATCAATCAAGGTTCCCGATCTGTTGTATTGCGGGATTTCTCGGCTGTACTCCTTCTTGACGGCGACGCCAAGGACTTGTCGCATACGCGTTCGTGCGGACCGCCTGTCGGGATCGTACGCTAAGGTTTTGATATTGGTCTGGTAGCGCTTTTGTGCTATTTCATCGAAATCTCTGATGGCCTCGTCAATTGCAGTGCGAGTCTCAACATCGACAGTGCCTGACTGGGTTTTGCGTCGATCGTCCATACGATGTACTCCCAGTCGTTTGCCGATAGTCAAGTTAGCCTTAAGTCGAGCGTCTTCTCAACGATATATGGGAAAGCAAGGGCGACCCTTATAGCTGGCCGTCAACCAGTTCCAATGTAAGTATGCTTAGCATATGCATCTCCCTATCGGTTACGCGACCTCCGCGAATTCTTAATCGACGTACAAGAATTTCGATGGCGCAGGAATGCAAGGAGGAGGATTCAATTGCGCTGTTCTAGAGGCTAGCGATCACCGGTCGCTAGGGAAGTCCTTTTAGGGACATCTAGCGAGAAGACATTCAAACTTTTCCGATACGTTAAATCGTATATTGATGAGACATGGCTTTTTTGGCTGGATATGTGGCGTGCCGCACACTTATGACACGGACAGTCAAGTGTTTTGAATTGTGTTCGGCTCAAAAAACTGACAGTTTCGTGCTCGCGGTACCCGCTGGCGTTACCTTTTGAAGAGGCGTCGCCCCTGAACCACCGGACCCCGTCTCCCAAGAGAATCGGAAAACCGCAGCAAAAGGCTACGGACGGCTCCCAATAGTTGCCGTTCACGCAACACCCCAAGCCGTCATTTCTACGGCCGATTCGCTCCTCAACCTGCCACATGATCGATGTGAGCAACTCGGCTATTGCTGACATTGAAGCGGGCTAGACGCGTGCGGCCTCATGGACGACGAAGTCAGAGAACGGAGCAACTCGCACCTGTTGATCGGCACGTTGCGCAACTTCGACGAGATTTGCACGCTGCGAACCCCAGAAGCTGCTGTCATAGGCGCCACCGTCAAGGAATCGCCGTTACGTCGGGTGTGGGTCGGTCGGGAGCGTGAGAAAGTGCCGTCCAGATGCTCGATGGAGATGGCGTCAGCTTCGCCACATTGCTGACGCAGAAGTCTCGACTTACTATTTCTATGAGATGAACTTTCACAATTGCAAGCGAACCACAGTCGGATTCGACGAAAGCCCCGGAAAGAAATCCTCAAAAACGTCGACTACGGCAAGCGCGAGACCTTCGCGTATGCGTCAGTTCGCTGCAGATCCTAGCGCGCCTACATGTTAGCTGACGGGTATCCCAGCATGTGCCGCAGCAAGAACATCCGAGCGGCAAGAACTGCGTAAGCCGCTGGAAATTGCCGGACGCAATAGTTATTTATCGGACAAAAGAATAATGATCGAGTCCTTGACAGTCCGCAGCATGCTCCTACGATTTATTGACGAGCAGGCCCCATATATGTTTCTCGTCCGAGGAGAAAACCGTGGCTATCGTTGAGTTGCCCGTCGTCGGCGAAGATAGTTCGTTGACAGACGCATACGATGCGCTGAAGGCGTCAGGTAGATCGGCGCTAGTAGTTGCACATGAGGACGGCCCTCGCCTTTACCGGGCCGACATTTTAGAGGTCCAACTGGATGATCGCTCCGGCTTCCCAATGCGGGAGATTAGAGGGGGCCACTGGTTACCTCAGGTTGATGACGAGGCAGATGCCGTCGGGTCCGATGGCGCAATCCTGGAACTTCTGGAGGGACAAGCAATAATCGCGGGTTTGCCTGACGACGTGGCGGGCGACTTTGGCGCCGCGCTTCGCGTGTATTGCTGCAGCAAATACTCGGCCCACATCTATACCGCGGCGGCATTTAAGGCGCTTCCGGTTGTTGGAGGCGTACGATACTGTCGCACAAAAGATGGTGGAATCGTGAGCTGAGTCAGCGCCATGTTCGGGACCGTTATCGAGAAGGTTCAGGCACTGCTCTCGCGCTCCTTTTTGCTTGGAAGTTTCTTTCCAGTTCTCGTCTTCTCGATATTGAATTTTCTGGTTGCTTATCTCGGTATTGATGGTTTTCAATCGTCTGTTACCGAAATGTTGTCGCGTGACTCCACCAGCACCACTACTATCTTTGTAGTTGGTTTTGTTGGAATCACAATTGTCGCCTTTATTTTGACGCCACTCATTCCAGTCTTTCGCTCCATCCTCGAGGGCGCGATTATCCTCCCTCAAAAGACGCGTGATCGGCTCATAGGACATCATGTGCGTATTTTTAAGGGACTTCAAGACGACCTAAAAAAGACCGGGGAATGTTGGAGTGACCTTCGACGCAGACAAAGTCAGGCAGGAGACCTTCTTGGGGATGCTCGAAACGCTTCCTCACACCCCCGAAATTGTGACGATATGAGCATGTGTGATCGAGCGGAGAAGGCATTCAAAGCGCTTCAAGAAGCGATTATGGAGCGGTCAGGCAAAGAAGCAAGTAAGGAAAAGCTGCCGCCGATAGAAACGGTGGACATAGCAATGGATGCTATCCGGATTGCGCTAGAACATTACCCCATGAAAACTGAGACTCCCGGCTACGATCTTCACGTCTTCAATAAAGTCGACCATATGCAGCTCAATTTTCTGTTTACACTTGATGAATTGGTAGAGACAGCCTATCAGGCAATGCAGGAGGCCGATGCAAAATGTCGGCTTCGCTTCGTAACGGATGCAATTAAGGCGACGCCTCTCGCTAACTCGCGAGCGGCACTTGAGCATTATTCGCATGTAGCCTACGGAGTTGATTTTCATTTTATTTGGCCACGGTTGCGGCTCGTGATTGAAAAAGACAAGAATGTCTTTAGCGCCGTCGAAACCGCAGCCGCGCAACTCGACTTCGCCGTACTGATGACCACTCTGTGCACTGTATCCACCCTTACGTGGGTCGTAGCATTGATATTTTTTGGAAAAGCAGTTCTGACTTTTCTTCTGATGGCCATTCTAGGGCCAGCCCTGGTCGTTTTGTTTTATCAGTTGGTTAATGCCACGCAACAAGCGTTTGGCGCTGTGACGGTTATGGCAATCGACGGTCTGCGTTTCGAATTGTTACAGGCACTTCATTTGCCACTTCCAAGTTCACTCGCCAAAGAGCAAGCCGCGTGGAGTGAATTGCAGAAGGCCCTATATTCCGCTCCCGAGAACAAGGTACTGTACAGGCATACAAAACAATGAACTGGCGTCTAACTGCCGCAGGAATATGGCTTGCAGTCGTTGTAGTTGGTGTCGCAATTATTCTTCAGCGTGCTCAAGACGACCAGACTATTGCAAAACGTCAAATGCCAATGAATCACCTGATTCAGACATCAGATCTGAAGAAGAGTCAAGGTCGGGATCTGGTGGCGAAGTACCTTCGGATGAATGTAGTCCCGGGGGAACTGATAAAAAAGGACGACGTCGCGTCCGTACCGCTTCTTGGTACGGATAGCTATCCATGGTTTGCGGTGCAGACGCCGGCAGAGGCCGCTCATAAAGACGTGGATCCGAAGAGCAAAGGGCAAATCTGCGACGAGGGTACTGCACTGTCTCCGGCAGAAGTTGTTGCACTCTTTTGTAATGGAGGCCAGCAGGATAACTTTTGCGTTGTACTCGTGCGGGTTGCTCCGACAGATGCAACGAAACTCTCAGCGGTGCTCTCTGCCAAGCCGAGTCCGGGAAATCTTCTCTTCAAGCCTGCCTGCGGCAAGGACCATAAATGATCCGCGATGACTGGGAATCCATTTGTACTCTAGAAGAAAAGGATCTTCCAATTGGATATCCGTGGTATTTCGTTACGGAGATCATTGGTGACTGGACGATCCTGCGGTTTGCGGCAACCGGATCTTGGGCTTGCCTTGGACAGGCCATAAAAGCGTGTGGTCCGGACGGCCACCCAGGTCTCCCGATAGCGGCTGAGCGGCTGTTGCTGCCGTCCTCGTGTCCTGGCACACTGCTCGGCAAGTTTGGCGGGAGTACCGCCTCTCTCAACGACAATGCAGCTTTCGCAATAGGCGCGTGCTGTTACACGCCTATGCCCGAGAAAAAAAACTGTCAGCTTTTCATTTCGATCAACGGTGCACGTCCCGTGTCGACTAACGTCCTTGACCTCATCAGATTGGAGATTTTCGGTGCAGTCGATCAGTAATGTCCAGCAATCTGACCGACTGATCTTGTTCTACAATGCACTGAATGTAACTCGGATCGACCGCAAATGCTGCCTTTAATGGTTGGTCGGCAGCTAACAGGCTAAGCCGCACAGCTACGTTTTCCGGCCCGATGGAAACAATGCAACGGTCGTGGCCGGCTTCCGCAACTTCCGGCGACGGTTTGTCCGTGAGAGCTGCAAAAGAATTCAGGCCCGGCTCATCAGGCGCCGTCCATTTCGATCAGAGGCAGGCTAAAAGCATCCTGCTCCCATCGCGCGGCGTGAACTGCAGGATGACATTCTCGACTTGCTCGCCTTCAGCCAAGGCTGCTCGCTTACAAGCGTTAACAAAATGAGTTCTGCAGTTTTCGCCAGCAGATGATGCAGCAGGCGATCTTCATGAAGGCTTCATGGATGAATGCGAGACGTTCGAAGCGGATGCGCAGTCGTCGAAAGTTGTGGAGCCATGAAATGGTGCGCTCGACAACCCAGCGTGTTTTGCCCAGTCCGCTGCCGTGTGGCTCGCCGCGTCGGGCGATTTCAGTCACGATGCCGGCTGTGTGTAGTGGACGGCGGTATTTGTCATGATCGTAGCCCCGGTCGCCCTGAACAATGCGGGGCTTCGAAAGAGGCCGGCCGCGCTTGCCAGCAATGGGCGGGATGGCGCCAACCAGTGCGTGAAGCTGGGTAACATCGTTACGATTGGCGCCAGTGAGGATTACCGCGAGCGGGATGCCCTGCGCTTCGGTGATGAGATGGTGTTTTGAACCGGGTCGCGCGCGGTCCGTGGGATTCGGTCCCGTTTTTGACCTGCGTCCACTGCGCGAATCGAGGAGGAGTCGACGACGACACGGGACCAGTCAATCTGGTCAGCCGCGCGCAGCTTTGCGAGCAGGACTTCATGCAGTCGGTCCCAGACGCCGGCCGCCTGCCAGTCCCGCAGACGGCGCCAGCAACTCATGCCGCTGCCGCAGCCCATCTCGCGCGGCAGCAGGTCCCAGCGCAGGCCCGTCTGCAGGATGAACAGGATGCCCGTGAGCAGCGCACGATCATCGAGCGGCTTGCGCCCCGGATAACGGCTTCGCCTTGGTTTGGGAGGGGGCAGCAACGGTTCGATGAGTGCCCAAAGTTCGTCGTCAAGTATGGGTTTAGCCATGTCCTTTTCGTCGTCGAAACAATGAAAAGGTTAACAGGATTCATCGAGAGTAAACAGCCCCTTCGTTCATTTTGTTAAGGGCTCTTACTAGCTGCAGCCCTGCAGTCCTTGCATTTCCGCGCGGTGCGGAGATACCCCTGCGCGCGGGCCCGAATAGCGATAGTCTGGCAAAGACGACCGGCTGCCTCGGAACATGCCTTGCTGCGAATGGTTGGTCGGAGGTCCGATAGCTTTGGCGTCCGCGACGCTTACCACTCGTTCTTTGCGCCTCCTAAGATTTTCACGATGGCCTCTTCCCGTGACTCGACGGCTCCGCCACTGTCCCGCCACCGAAAGAAGCGGGACTTCCTCGTCACGCTCGAACCTCCGGTTTCAACCCCGAGCACGTCCGATAGCGCAGGACATCCAGGATTCGTTGTGCAGAAGCACTGGGCGAGCCGGCTGCATCATGACTTCCGTCTTGAGCTCAATGGCGTCCTCCTCTCTTGGGCGGTACCCAAATGTCCTTTCTACGACCCAAAAGAAAAGCGGATGGCCTTGCACGTTGAAGACCATCCGGTCACCTATGCAGCTAAGGCACGATTCCGAAGTGACAGTACGGCGTCGGCACCGTCATCGTCTGGGACCGAGGCACGTGGGAACCGGTCGGTGACGCCGACAAGGGCATGGAGGCCGGCAAGCTCGTCCTCCGGCTTCACGGTGAAAAGCTCGCCGGCCTGTGGGAACTGGTGCGCATCTCGAAGCCGGATGACAAGCAAGACCAGTGGATGTTCTTCAAGAAGCGCGACGAATGGGCCCACCCGCTTACGGAATACGACGTCATCAAGGCGTTCCCTGACAGCGTGGTCGCAAATCCGCTCGGACTTGTGGAAGACCGCGAGCCGAAGATTGCCAGACCCATACACGGCGCCGAACCGGAAGTCGACCTGTCCGCTGCAGTGCGCGCACCGATGCCGTCAAAGCTGGAGCCGCAACTTCCGACCGTGGCGACCTCGTTGCCGACGGGCGGCGACTGGATTACGGAGACAAAGCTGGATGGATATAGGCTCCTGGCCCGCATCAACAAGCGGATCGTTGACGCGTCGGTTGGCATCGCGAAAGCCGACCTCGTTCGCTATCACGCGAGCGTCGCAGAGTGGATGCTCCCTCACCTGAAGGACAGGCCCGTGGCGATGGTCCGCGCCCCCCTCTGGCATCGCCGGTGAACTCTTCTTTCAAAAGCACGCCGGGCGTACCGGGATGCCGGGGCTGACAGCCCACGACCGCGAGCTGTGGCCAAAGCATCCGCCATTGTTGACGGTAGATACGGTGGACGCGTTCCTCGCCGCGGCGCAAATGAACGTCGTCGAATTCCATACGTGGAACTCAACGGTCCGCAGGCTCGACAAGCCCGACCGGGTCATCTTCGACCTTGACCCCGGTGAAGATGTGATAAGGAGCAAGGTTCACGAGGCCGCACTCCTCGCTCGAACCTTGCTCACGGAATTGGGGCTGAAGGCCTGGCTGAACTCCAGCGGCGGGAAGGGCCGCACGTCCAACGCGACGGCGGTTGCCCAAGGCACGCGTTTACTGCCGCTCGGAAACGGACGTATCCGACAATCATCCCTTCAGGTGACGATAAGGTTTTGCAGAGCGTCGACTATTTCATGAAATGGTTTCTTAAACTGCTCGCTGAAGCGCGTCATCGGTTTAAACGACGCAGTGAATTCCTCGAGGTTTTGAAGAGGCGCCAGCGGATGCGTAGGTGGTTGCCCGGCGAACGACGAAAAGTACCTCTCATAATCGCGAAGAACATTGCCTAGATACTCTTCGATTGATTTCAATTTTCCTTCGAGTCCAGGAAAAAGCGTTTGATTCTCCGTACGAATTCTGAATGCCTCGAATTCAAGCTGGATGTCCATAAGAGCTTGCATGTGCTCATCGTAAGCTTCCTTATAGACGATTCCCTTGTGGATAGCCCTGGCTCGAAGTAGTCGTCTCACCTTCTTGGCAGCGTTGTAGGCTTGAATTACATCCTTCAGAAACTCCCTCTGCAATACTCGCTGAGCTTCGCGAACCGCGCTGTCGGCCTCAAACTGCTTCGCAGATATGTCCCGCGCATACTGGAATTCATCGTAGACAAACGACAAGGCACCACCGATTACAACGATCAGCAAGAACTGGAAGGTCAGCCTGAGCAAGTCGGTCTCAAGCTGACCTGTACGGATAGACCATATCCAGAACGCGAGGATGCCAAGAAGCGAAAGAACGACCACCACACAAATCAGAGCCTTCGCTGATTCCTCTGGAAACACCGTCTTCCGTTTTTGAATCCTTGGTTGCGCAAAAGTGCTCATAGCTAACTCCCTCTTTGAATCGGCAAACCTAGTTACCTAAGGACTTCGTATCACATACGATTTGGAGCACATGCCTCAAAGTATAGTCGGCATGATCCACCCACGACGTTAGTCCGGACTGTAGTTACAGTCCACAGTACGCATACGCAACTGGCCGGACGCGTTGACGGGAAAGACCCTCGTATGCAATCTGACCGTCAACACCGTTGCCAGTCAGCACGTTTGCATCGTCGAAAGCTTCGCAGAGGGCAATAGTCCTCCACCGCTTCAACAAGGCTTTCTCGAATCGAAGTGTCCATCGATCCTTGGGGGAAAATTACTTGAGTATCGGACCTGCGTTCGAATCGAAATCTCGCGGTAATGAGCACGTCAGGCTACACCTCCGTGGATCGTCATCGAGTCGCTGTCGCAGGTCTTGAAATGCGAGGATTGACATGCACACCTGCAGAACGATCCACGACCGCGACGTCGGCGCTGCCAGAAACATCCTCGCCCGCCCAGCGCGGCAGCCATAGGCTGAGGGTGCTGCGAAAACCCCAAGGCCTTGACCGTAGCTTTGCGCCTATTGCGACCAGCGAAAAGGCGAAGTAAAAATGAACGCTGGCGGACTACGATGTCGTTTTTTTTGTGCTCGTCTTTGCGCTGGTCTTGGCAGGCGATTTTTCTTTAAAGTTGGCGAAAAACTCGGCAGGCGACGAGTTTGGTTGGCTTTGTGCTGCCATGTGCTCCCTGATCAATTCGGTCTGGAAGCGAGTGATGGTGTCGGGGTCGGTGATTACGCAAGCTGTGTTGTTCTGCGCTTTGAACTTCGGCCCGCTCGCGGCGGCCTTCCCGTCTGCGCCTACCACAAAGATTCCTTCTCCCGTTGTCGACCAGTTGGTAGAGCCCTCCACGGCCACTCGTCCATCGGCCACAAACCCCTTCGTGTGACTAATCTGATGTGTGGGTGATTCGCCAATAATAAAATGCGTATTGAAATCGGCCGCATCCTTAACGAAGTCCGCGTTAAGAATACCTGCCTCAGCGACACCCTTGGCCTGCGATCGGTCCAACGTCACAAGCATCGTGACCGACGGATCCACGGCCAGAGTCATCAGAATGTCATTAAGTTCGCTATCATCGTACCCGTACATGTTGATGTACAACGAGATGCTCACACGCGAAATGATGTATTTGAGGATGTCGTGGACATCATCTCTGCCGACGTAAAAGAGATGAACATCCGAGCTTGCATTGGCAGAGTAGGCTCCTTCGGAGGTGTACTGCTCCAGATTCGTAAGCCTGAACGTCTGCAATGTCTGCTTCGGGTCGTTGATGACGTTCGACGCACTTACTGCAGACTTGCCTGTCTTCCTGGTAGCCATTTTAGTTACCTTATTGAAAGTCGCGAACTGTCGAGTACATCTGACCTAGAAACATTCTAGGTGAATCATCCACCCAAATAGCAAGCTCTATTTGATTGACCATGCCAGTCGAGAGGCCGCTGACATTTCCCGCAACACCCACGGTACGCTTTAGTGAATTACCTCACTTTGCAATTGACTTACATACTTTCGTGGTCGCAAACGCCTTTAGGGAATTGCTGCTCGAACAGTACAGCAGTCGGTGCGCTCACTCACGCGCCCGCATCAAGACCAGTAACGGCTATTTCTTTGAGCATGTCTGTGTTCAAAAAATCGAATGTGGCTAAGCGCACACAACGAACCAACGTTTGCCTGGATCGTCGGCCAATGTGCCTATCCTTCGATTTGCCCTAGCTCTTCATTTGATGTCGACACCGGATTCCACGTCGTTTTCGCGCCCGTTTACCAGTCCTTCAGTCGCGTTGCGGCTCAAGCTTCGTATCGCATATCTCAGGGAGATTATCGTGACGATAGTCGTGAAAGCGTATGCCAATGATGACGATGTGCTTATCGCCTGGAGCCCCGAATCATGGTCGAACACCTGGGTCGGCTTCATGCTGGAGCGACGCGACGATACCAACGGCACAGTGACCCCGGTCGCCAATCGAATTCCACCAACAGCGGATGGCCCTATCGTATCCGCCCAGGGCGTTTCCTCCGCACAATCCCCGATACGTCGTTGCGTCTGGAACGATTACGGATTGACCATAACCGATAACGTTAGCTATCGCGTGACTGCACTCGTGGAAAATGGCGAGAGCTATGCGTCGGATCCTGCGGGTGTGTCGGACTGGACCAAAGCAGTTGCTATCCAGAAAGATGTGGGCGACGGCCTTGAAGCCTATTTCAATCGCGGAACCTTGATGTCGCAAGTTGTAAGTCGCTTTGTGGTTGGCGATGTCACTGAGGCTTCGCTCAAGGATTTTCGGTCGAAACTCAACACGCCTGGCTTTCCGGCGCGACGATACCTATCAGGTGAGGCCCGTACACAGATCCTCCAGTTCCTGGCGGATGCCGATCGTCGCGGCAGCGAATTCTTCGCCGCGATATACGAGATTGGAGATCGCGAGCTGGTGGATGCGATGAAACCGTTCGGTGCTCGCGGCCATATTCTGATCGGCAACGGGGACGGCACCGAAAGTTGGGTTGCGCCCGAGCTCGTTGCAGCGGGAGTCGACGTACGGCATCGTGACTTGTCTCGTGCTGGTCGTTCCAGCCCGAGTGTGCACAATAAGTTCGTCGTCGAAGTTGCGGGCGACAGACCCACTCGCGTTCTAACCGGTAGCACCAACTTTACCACCACGGGTCTATGTACCCAGTTGAACAACGTCCTGATCGTGTCGCGGCCGACGATTGCGGCCCGCTTTCATGATCAGTGGCAAAAGCTCGTAGACGCTGGCGACGATATGCCGGACGCGCTCAAAGCATCAAATGCGGATCCGACCTCTGACACAGATGTTTCGGTGATCTTTGCAGCGACTCCAGACCAGCAGGACTTCGCCACCGCACGACAATTGATCAAAGACGCACAACAAGGCGCACTCTTCCTGATGTTCACCCCGGGCAACTCGCCCTTGCTTGAAGATCTACTTGCGCGAGCACAGGAAAACAAGATCTATGTCCGTGGAGTCGTTTCTCGTGTGCAACCAGCACGGGGCAACCCGGAAATCGTCCAGGTGGGAGGTCAAGTTGTGAAGTCCGGCGCGGACCCAAGCGAGTTTCACCGGGATGTCCTGTTACCGTCAGGCGTCACGGACCGCAACAAGCCTTCATGGGCAGAGGCGGAGTTTACAGCGCAGGAGATGCTCAGTCAGCACATGATCGCCATCGTCCATTCGAAGACCATCGTCATAGACCCCTTTTCGGATAGCTGCGCGGTCATCACCGGCTCTCATAACCTTTCACTCAGCGCGTCCGAACGCAACGATGAAAATCTCGTCATCATTCGGGGAAACAAGCGGCTGGCCCAAGCCTACGCAATTCATATCAACGGTGTCTACGACCATTACTCCTGGCGCAATTATGTCGACGCAGGTGGCAATCCGAATCAGATTTACAAGCCGCTTGATGCGTGGAAGCCCAACGGCTCTCGAGCACAAGAACTGAGCTTCTGGGTGGACTGATACCCGGCAAAGACCGGCAACGATATCTTCCTAGGTGCAAAAATGACTACGCAGAAAATCATGATCATCCGCCATGCGGAGAAACCTGACCATCTTGCCACCGGCGTCGATTCGAACGGACAATCGGACAAGGAATCGCTAACGCCGCAAGGCTGGCAGCGCGCCGGTGCACTAGTCCAATTCATTGCTCCGGGCATCGAAGGTGAGCCTCAGGCACCGCTTGCGCGACCAGAGTATCTGTTCGCGGCGAATTACGATCCTGCGTCGGACGACGACAGCAAACGTCCCTATCAAACGATTGGACCGCTGGCAGCGCATCTCGCGGTCGCAATCGACGACTCTGTGCGCAAAGACGACCTCGAGATCCTTGTCCAGAAAGTTCTCGCTACGGACGGACCAGTGCTAATCGCGTGGGAACACAAGAGAATCCCTGGCATAGCGAGATTACTTGTCCCCCAAGGCGACCATGTTCCTGGATGGCCAGACAGTCGGTTCGATGTGGTTTGGGTGTTTGATCTGATCGGCGAAATCTGGCAACTCTCCCAGGTGCCACAACTCCTCCTAGCGGGCGATCTGCCTGCGACGCTCAATTGACAGCAACCTGCATGCATACCGGAGTTTACGATGGGACACATCGAATACAGCTATCTGAAAGGGAAGATTGACAGATTCAAGCCTGCACCGTCGGGCAATCCTCATCTATGGATGCTCGTCGACATCGGTGGGGATTCGTTCTTTGCCACGGTTAACGTCCAATCTTCCAAAGACGCACCAGGCTCACCAGTTGCTGAGACGTATCTGGACTTTTTTATCGACGAGGACTATAGCCATCCGATTCTTGACCGCATACGTGGCCTCGAGCCCGGCCTTAAAAACCAGCGCAGCAGCTACAACGATGGAGCACTTGACTACATCAAAGGCAATCTGTTCGATCCGCGGAAGATGCGGGTGCTGCCGAGCCAAAGCCGCGGCGGAGACGATCTGGTCCACCGTCTTTCGTCGTTGCTTGCGCTAGCTCGAGACCAGAATGACGATATTGTTATCTTCGGCAGCCAGTTTCAAACTTCAAGACACCAGACGGACGCTGTCTTCGGAGAGACTCCCCGCTTTGGCATCGATAACACGCATATGGCGCAGGGCGATCCGCCCGACATTGACTCACGGCTTCACGAAAACGGCATATGGCGTGACGGCGCTATCTTCCTTTTGAGTACGAATACCGACCGTGTCACGGCCATCTTCCTCGCCTTCCAGACACAGTCCTGGCAAACTGACTCGCACGGGCAGCAGTTAGCTGGGACCACCGGTTTCGAGGCACCACGCTACGATTTTGCCGACGGTGGCCTTGGCAATCTAGTGCCAGCCCCGTCACCCAAGGCAGAGCTCACCTCGCTCAATCGACTTTCCGATGGGACCGGGAAGCTGGTGATCGCGAATATGTCCACAGAGCCACTCGATGTTTCCGGCTGGTCAGTAACAACGCCGACCTCTTCGCTCCAGATCCCCGACACAACCATCGCCCCCGGCCAACCACTTGCCGTCGAGCTGAGCAATGACTTTATAAACGACGCCGGCGGCATCCTTTCTCTGCTCGACGACAGAGGTCTCAGGGTCGATGGTGTAGCGTATCTCGGCGGCCCCGCAACAGGATGGAGCACGAGCTTCGCGATTTGATGACATCTCTCATAGAAATTGAGTCTAAAGAGAAGGCCAGTCCGCTCGTCGCCTCTTCGGTTTATCGATGGACGGCGTAGCGGCCGGCAGCATCATGGTTCAGCGCAGCGTGCCTGTTTCGGGTCGTCAGTGGCATTCGAGTGCGCTGACCACAGAGAACGGACCAGATGGTTGCTGCACAGTCGAACATGCCTTATCAAGCCCGAGAACAACTGCAGCCCAAGGTCGTCAACGCTGGCGGCGATCTACGCGAAACGAAGGACCACGTCCGACTTGGCGCAGATATGATACGAGCGCTGATCGATGCCGGACTCCAGGGCGGAGCCGTCCGCGGCTCCTGGTCCTCACTTCGGACGGAGCGCTCCGCGAAAAAGCCAGGTCGATCTGCCAATGCGATGTGCTCTATCTCTATGACGACCTGATTACCGTGCTCGATGACATACCGGCTCTTCATTGACGACATACGAGACCCATCGTCGCCCGACTGCGTTATCGCTCGGGATTCGGCCACAGCGATCGCGATTATCGAGGCAAAGGGTTGCCCGGCCGAGATTTCGTTCGATCACGACTTGGGAGGAGCTGATACGGCCATGCCCGTCGTCAAAAGACTCATCGAACTGGATCTTGATGCGGCCGGCACCTACATCCCTTCACACTTTCATTTCAACGTTCATAGCGCGAACCCGGTAGGCAGAGAAAACATTCGTGCCCTGCTCGCCCAATATCTCATCGTCCGACAGGCGGGAAACGGTTAGGGGTAGTACGGGCAAGTTTCGGGAAAAAAATGCGCGACCGTCGCAGTCGCGCATTTGTGAGAGTTTTGTCGTATTGCCTACCCGATGAGGATACGCCCCCCATCAGTCGTCTTTACGATCACCGCCTTCTTCACCAGCGGCTCTTGCTCTGCCACTCCCTCGAATTGCTTCGTAAGGAGCCCGGCAGCGAAAGCATGCTCAAGCGGGATTCCCGGGATGTCCGTAGTTGCCTGCATCTGCATGAAGCCAGTGACTAGAGCGGATATGGTCTCCCAATCGTGCGGTGTCGCCACGCGCCGCGGTGCGTAGCGATACTTTTCGTCCTGCATTGTCTCCGCCTCGATATCCATGGTGAGAAACGCCATGTCCCAAAGGTTCTTGCCCTTTTCGATCTTCAGAACGATCGGAATACGTTGATAACGTCGCCACATGTCGATCGCTGCCCACAGTTCCGGGTCCGTCATTTCCGCCAGCCAGTAGAACTGCACACCACCCATTTGGAGGCGCATCGACATCAGCAAGCCGTCTTCAAGCTCGACGCGGCCGAAACCGAAATTTCCGGCGCCCTGCTGCTGCGAAACGCATCGAAATTCACTCTGCCGCAGCGGGAACGTCAATACGGGAATGTCACAGGGCAGACCGGCCGCCTGTTTGAAGGTCGCCTTGAACGATTTGAGTTCTTCCAGTCGGCCGAGCGCGACAGGGACCACACCAGCGGGGATTCGATTCATACCTTCCATGATTATTTCCAGTAAATTTAGTTTGGCGCGGTTGGCGCCACGATTACGTAGATTGCACAGGAAAACTAATACGAAGTTCATCTCGCTCACTCCAGATTAATTTCGCCTGCAAATGTGTATAGCTCGATCGCAAAGCATGACCTGATACGAAATCTATGCAATGGACGAATTACCTTTAAATAAGGTTTAATTCTACGAGCACATGCTTCCTCGGACAGCCTGCAAGGCTTGTCGCACAGGCCTGACGCGACCATTGCTTCGGGCCATGGACTGCAATTCACTTCGGGCAATTGATCAGATCAAGAACAGCAGCGAATACTACTCTGCAACAAGCGACAGATGATTTTTACCATCTCGGGAAGACCGAATTCCATTAAATTCTCGACAATTTTCTATAATAAATTGGTCTTTTCAAAATCTAATGTTATTTAATGGCTAATTTCACAGCCATTAAAATCTCACTCATATGCAGGGAGTTTTTCGCTCCCCTGAAAACTGCCTGCCGCGCAGGGAGTTTTTATACGGTGGACATCATGGTTCAATGCGCGAATTTGCTGACCGACGCCGTTGAGACGTCGCCGCGCGCGACGGTTTGAGTGGCGTTGCGAAATAGCGATCTCACTGGCGCCCTATCAGCCGGCGCAGCCATGAGCCGCAACGCGCGCCTGAAGGTCTTACAAACAAGCGGCCGACCATGGAGTTTCGTGCGTCCGAGCCGCCGCAAACTTCTAATCCGGGACCCCTGCTTGCCGGCGCCCGCCGTACTTTGTCCAGCACACGTTCGGCCGCGCTCGCCAAGGCGATAGCAATGCGAAGGCCTAGTATTCCAGGAACGGGCACGTGCCAACTTCAAGTATGCGATGCGGCGCGAGCGGCGAGTCGAAAACCAGTGTGCTGACCGTTTTTCAGTCGTACCGTCATTTTATAAGGGCCAAATCAATCGGCGAACGGTTAAATAACTTTGGTCAGGCGCGCGCAAAACCCTCGATGTAAGCGCTTGCTCCGCTACCGATGAGTAAGCTTGCTGGGTGGCGTCAGCCGGCACGTTTTAGCCTCCAAAACATGCAGCTAGGATGCAATTGAGTAATGTGTTATGTGTAGAATAAGTCGAACTCGGTCTCTAAAGTGTGGATGCCAAGCCGCAGACGGCATCTGATAGATCTATTCTTCAGGGGAAAAGGATGGGTAAGACGTCGCGAGCAACTCCAGAACAAGAAGGCGAAATTTCGGTCTCGATGGTCAAATTCACAATGCGAGGCTCGGACGCGAGTCTTCAAAAGGGCCTCGATACGATCAGGGCTGCTCTTGCGCAGGCAGGCTTCGCTGCCGCAGTCCCAGAAGTCAAGCAGATTCGGTCAACGCCCGCTAAACAGTTGTCCGGAGAGCTCGAAGATGGAGAAACCGGTTCGTTTCCGCAGGAAACAAACGACAATTCCGATACGGAAGACGCAGCATCCTTCACTCATCCGCCTGTGAAGAAGGCGACGTCTCCCAAGAAAGCTCCGAACTATAAGATCATAAAAGATCTAAATTTTGATGATATTGAACCAGCGCTTAAAGATTTTGTAAACGAGAAAAATCCAAAGACAGATCTTAATAAATATCTCTGCATAGCGTACTGGTTTAAACACCACAAAGGGCTGGAAGATTTAACTACCGAGCACTTTTTTACCGCGTACATGACGCATAGTTGGAGCCTTCCTCCGAATGCCGCAATTCCAATACGCGATTTGCGCCACGCGAAGCGCCAATGGCTTGTTCCGGGTTCCACCACGGGTACGTCTACGATCAGCAACGCTGGCGAACGTCGAGTTCAAGAAATGAGCAAGGCTGAATCTTGAACGCATTAGAGCGCTTCATCGATCCTATTTCCGGTTTCTCCTCGAAGCCGGCCCCGTTTGTCGTTGAAATCTTCGCTTGGTACTTGCACGAGATTAAGCTGAAGGACCGCTTTCAAACGTCGGATATTGGGCCGTGCTTTGATGAGGTGCACATGTCCCGTCCGGCTAATGTATCTCTCGTCCTGACGCGGCTTTGCGAAAAAAATCCACCGCGGCTGATCAAAGATTCGAAGGGTTACAGGCTTCATCAGAACGCCAGAAAGGAATTGGCGCTACGACTTCCTCAGCGAGCTACATCTACCGCCACGACGGCTCTTCTGAACGATCTAACAAGCAAGGTCAGGAATCCCACACACAAGGTTTTCCTAAATGAGGCGCTTCTGTGCTTTCGCCATCATGCATATCGCGCAGCGATCGTGATGGTATGGAATCTTGCCTATTCGCATATCCTTGGCCGCATCTTCGATGCTCATTTGCAAGACTTTGAGCAACAGAGGGCTAAGGTTTATCCCAAGTTGCCAACAGTTACCAAGCTGACCGACTTCGAGGATTATGGCGAAAGGCAAGTTATAGAAATATGTCGGGGAGCGCGAATCTTCAGCGCGACGATCTGCAAGATTTTGACCGAGCGGCTAAATCGCCGAAACTCCGCTGCTCACCCTTCATCGGCCACGTTTACTGCCGTTCAGGCGGAAGATATGATTACTGACCTAGTCAACAACGTCTTGCTGGTTACCGGACCGCTGCCCCAGGGCACCAACTCACACGGCTCAAGCTAGCTTTGAGATAACGCCGAACGATGGTATCGACGGTCCCCACACGAACACGATCGATCGGCTCGTCCAGAGCGGTAGTTTGCTCTAAGCACGAGTCTGAAAAGGCTAGCGAGCGATGTGACCGACTGAGTAAAGTAGCTTCGCTGCGCACCGAAAGCAGCTCCCACATCGTCCGAGAACGCGTTCCGCGGCGGGATGAGAGTATGTAACCTCCAACAGGAATGTCATACCCGGCGAGAAGCGCCCCGCCTCCGAAACATCAGGGCTAAGGCTGGGTTCTCGCGCCATGATTACCCGCGATTCGGATATGGATTTCTTCCGACACATAGTGCGCCTGGTCGGTCGTCTATTGGTTCATTCCTGTGACGCTACTACAGTCGATGACATTCGAAGGACAGTAAGCGAAATGGTAGAGGGCATGCCCATCTTTTCACCGCGCTGGGTAGATTGAGCATGAAGCGTGGTGCGTCGCTTCACTACCGTGCAGTTCTAACCACGCTTCTGGACGCCGTCGCCGAATACGACGGCGATGGCCGCTCGGCCCTCACAAGCTATTACGCCCGGGTGGCGCGCCAGGACGGTTGAGGTGGAAGGACTTGACTGACGTTGGGACTTTGCGAAGTATCCGGCGATCGCGTCAGAACGTGACGGCAGAGAGCCGCTCATCGTCCCGGCGAACGCGAGAAAAAGATGCGCGATCTCGGCTCCTGCACTAGCGGTGCGGCTCTCACGCTTCGCTCCGACACGGCCGCAAAAAAATGCGCGACTGACCGAGTCGTCGCGCATTTGAGAGTGGTAACGCTCTGCCTTACTACATGTCGACATGACGTTGGTGAGGCGCCTTAATGACCATAGGCATCTTTATCAGAGGTTCCTTGCCGGCTACGCCCTCGAACTGCTGCGTCAGCAGCGCACTTGCGAAGACATATTCCAGCGGTGTGCCCGGAATATCTGACGTTGCCTGAATCTGCATGAGACCGCCCGTCAAAGCCGCCATGCACTTCCAGTCATGCGGCGTGACCATGCGCCGCGGAGCGCACCGATACTTCTCCGCGGTCAACTGCGTCGGTAACGACACATCCAAGACCATGAACGCAATGTCCCACGCCTTTCCGTTTTGAATCTTCAATGCAATCGGGATCCGCTGTTCGCGCCGCCACATGTCGATGGCAGCCCACAGTTCAGGATCGGTCATTTGCGCGATCCAGTAGAACTGCACTCCTTCCAGTTGCAGCCTCATCGTCAGCAGCATGCCGTCCCCCGTCTCGACGTGCCCAAATCCAAAGTGATACCCACGATAATTTCGCGAGAGACATTGCGCTTCACTCGGTTTCAACGGGAAAGTCAAAACGGGAATGTTGCCGGGCAGTCCGGCCGCCAGTCGCGGACGTTCGTCGAACGATTGAAGCTCTTCAAGCCGGCCAAGTGCTACAGGACCTGCGCCCACGCGAATTTTATCCATGCCTTCCATAATGTTTCCCATCTGAATAGTTTCCTCGACACGAATATCGTGATTCGAGTGCGTTGATTAATGCACTCCCTATCGGCGCCGCCATATGCGAGTCGATAGAAATGCAATCATGTATAGAGCGAAATCGCCACCATGACGACACGCCGAAAGCCCCGTCAGGTAAGCGCTGGAGGCCGAATAGGCCTTGCCCGTTGGCGAATTTATATCATTCAGACGGAATCAAAGTCTATTAATAAACGGGCAAATTCCTAAAATAGTTTTCTGATTTTAAAATCCCCTATTATTCACTTGGAGATTTTTGAGTGTCTACTTTTTGCAACAAGTCGCCGATCGGCCGAATTACGCGCCGAGCTACCGCTTTGCGCAGCGGAGAGGCGTCAAAAGACACATACCTGGCCCAGCAAAGACCGCTGTCGCCAAGCGGTTAGTCGATGCGCTTCGCACGCGTGTGTGCCGACTTTCCGTCGAGCCCCACCTGCAGCCTCCGCGATGAGACGAGGCACGCACTGACGCGGCGCGTCTTGGAGTCGCGATGGCATCGCGCTCTGGTAGGGGAAGGCGCCTCCTTGCTCTTGCGCTGCGACTGCGGCGGCTATCGCGATAGCCGCCTCTCAGAACGAATCACCCTTTACCACGCGAGCAATTCGCGCAACCGCTTGATCAGCCAGTCCAGCTCGGCCATCGAGACCCAGCCCTTGCGCGCAACTGCTAGCCGTATCCGATGCAGCGTCTCTTCATGTGGGACCGGACGTCCGTGATCGTCCTTCACCGCGACACTGACGAGTTGAGATGCCAGGTCTTCGCACATGAGCCAGCGCTCCCGACGGGCATCGTCCTCTTGGTCAGCCACATAAAGACCCGCGCGGCGCACCACGCAAAGCTTCGGTTGTGCGCCAGGAACGACGGCCGAAATGCCAAGCGGGAAATCCTCAGGGACGCCGTCCGTTTCCATGGCCCATGCCTACCTGTACCTCAGCGGCCGGACAGACCTCCGCATGACGCGCATCGCACACCACCCGACGGCAGAGATTCAACGCGAGGAGGCACGAGCGTTGTCATCGGCCCTCGCGCCCAGACAGTGGGTCCGCCCAGAGTCCAGGCAACGCCGCCGCGGAGACGGAGATGTCGACCTCAAGCGGGTAGTGTCTGAGCAGCGTCATCGCGAGCGTTCGTACGAGATCTCCTGAATAAGGGCCGCGCCCATCTGAGAGAATCGTCAGGAGATCTCGAGCCCCGACAACAGCTCGCGTTCTTTCGTTGGGGGTCGTCATGTCGAGCTCGTCGCCGCCAGGTCGTTTGTAACGTCTCGATATTGCGCAACGTCATTCAACGTACACCATCGCTCCCACACGAACTGCGCGTCGGGATCTGTCCCACTAGGCCCGAGGAGTTCGTATATGCGGCCAGACTCAGTCGTGCCGCGCAAGTGTTTAAGATCAACCTCCCGAATGGCAGAACTGACGCGTCCCGTTCTGTCGTTGGCGTTCAATCCAACGAAGTGCCGTGTTCCTTCCGGAAGAGTTTCGAAGACACGCCACTTGAGCAAACCCACAATCGGCTCGCTGCAAATGGGTGGTAGGGCCCAGATTGGCATAGCTGCCTCAGTGCGGAACCGGTCCCCAGCACATATCCTCTCGCGTATATAGGAGTGGCTGCATTGGGGGCCGATGGAATAGTGCGGCGAAAGCAGAATGTAATTTTACTTTTCGCTTTCACCGAGGCGCGTGCTGAACAGCACACGGTTAACAGTAGTCTGCTATACCAAAAGTACAAGTGAAACTTCACGGAACAGCTTCACTTCAGGACGCAGACCGGCACGCCTTGATTACTTCGTAGACCGACAACATATCGAGAAAAGTCGAACTACTGTCGAAGTTACACACCGTCGCGCACTGGAAATAAAGAGCAGCTGTAAAGCTCCCGTCCTCTATCTCAAGGCCGAGCGCATCGGGCGGCAAGTGAATGCCGATATCTTCAAGTCGCCGGCTAAGACTATCCCATCCGATCCACGGCTGTAACGCAAGCTCCCCCATCAAAAGCTCGGCCGCACGATATTCCCAGGACCTTTCTTCCTGGCTCAGCGCCGCTTCCCATTTGGGCGGCAAAGGAGACCAACGCGTAGCATCGATCGCCTGCAGAAAAAATGCGAACTTAAAGGTGCCTCGCTGGACCTTTCCTTGGACCGAACGCGCCGACTCAGTGATGCCATTCCGAGAGAGCTCACTCGCCAACTGGGCGTAGCCGACTTCCTGCCGCGCCAACACAAGATGGATGGCTCTCGAGACGAGATTCGCCCAATCCGAATTTATGCACTGGATCTGTTTCGCTTGCATTTTTGCAGATGTGCACTATCGTTTATGGTGTGCTAAATCGCACGCGGCCCTTTCAAACAAGGCAAAACATCAGAGGAAAGGGGTTTCTCGCTCGCCGCACCCATGCATTGAAGGCCAGCAAGGCCTTACAAAACCCGTGCGGCTCGGAGAATGGCCGCCATGAATCCCATCCTTTACCTCGGCATCGAAGGTGTCCTGTTCCGCGATCACATTCATTGCCACTCCTCGCATCGAGCGGTGCGACCGACATCGTTTCTCGAACCGCTTCCGCTTCTCGAACCTCTCGTAACGGTCGTTGCTCGCCACGATGAGCTCTGCATCGTGCTCAATAGCTGGTTCGTGGCCGACTATGGTTTCCGCCAAGTAATCCATATCCTTCCTCAACGCATCGCGGAAAAAACAATCGGCGCGACGATGCACGGAAACAGACTGCATCGCCGTCCAATAGCATACCAAGCAAGAGCAGAAATGCTACGTGAAGATGTGCACAAGCGCACACCCTCGCAGATAACTATTGTCGATGCTTCACACAGTGCGATTCCTTCCGAATACAACGATCGAGCAATCTGGGTCGAGACGACGAACATCAATTTTGCACCTAGATTTGAAGGCATATTGTCACGCCTACTGGAAACGAGCCATCCAAGTGACGAGTAGCATGTCGTTCGTCATCTTGTACCGAACTCGAACATATTCGGCTACACACCGAATCGATTTCACCTTCCTAATATAGTTTTTTTTGTTCACTTCGATATCTACGAAAATCGTAATTCGCAAGCCTGCAAAAAAATGAAAAAACGGCATTCCATCTGTACGCCTAAATTATCAGATGTATTGGGACGCATTCTCAATTGACCCTCAATCGAGCATTTCCGCCGACTGGAAATGAATAGATCCGGACCGTAGAATTGGAACAGGTCAGGAGCAGAGGAACTAGGAGGCCAAGATGTAGCATCAAAACCCCGAATCGACAGACCCGGAAGTTCCCGAGCCTACCGCCCGTCCTCGCCTCATCGCGAAAATGCAAAAGGGTCGATAAGCTCGAGCAAACCAGAACCTACCGACGTGGGTGGTCTCGTGAGAAAACCACGGCCTAGCAACCCAATGCTCTCACGAGCGCCGCCCGGCGTCAAAGGGTTCGCGTGTCCTGAACGAACGCTGAGACCATCACAAATGTGCTCGATTTCAGTTAGACCGCATCGACCTGGCAGTGATCTAGCGGCGATGCGAGACCTCTCACGCCCCTCACGGGCGCCTTGGCAAGTTTTGCTGGCACGGCATAACTCGCGCCTATCCAGCGCATTCCCCATCGTCACTTCCTACCTCACGCCCAGCGCAGACAGCTAGGGCGCCAGCCTCTCTCGATCCATACACGGACGTTGCCAATCGCGCCTTCATCAAGGCGCGCGAGGCTCATGTTGTCGTCAACTGCTCACGATGTTCGCTGCATCGAGCTTCGTCACGCGTGCGATTCATAGGAGGTACCTGAAATGAACGGATCAAACGTGCGGTTGCACAGGGAATGGTCAAATCTCGTTGACCATCTCTTAAGGTTTTATTTCCTCAACCTAACCACCGGTAAGTCGAATATCGACCCACAGGTCTTTGAGACCTTCCGGGACGCGGTTCGCCGGATTCCAAGTTATCAATTGTACGTTGCGCGCAAAGAATTCGAAGAGCAGGAGCGTCGGTTCCATTCAATGCGACCAGACTGGCGCGCGCAACATCCTAGTGGCTCGCTCTTGCCGCTCGCGCCTGTTCACGAGCGCGGACCATACATGACGCGTGTCCCTCGCCTATTGATGTCAGCGAACCAGCGCCTTTAACGCAAAACAGACGACGCGCTTTAGACGCGTGATTGGGACGGTAGTAGTTGCTAGACGGGTTCGTCGTTCGATGAACCCGTCCGAAACTTCGCGCAAGTGCGAATCGCGAATAGAGCAGCCACCTGTACTTCAAGGGGAACTGCGGCAGGAGAGAACTCATGGCCAGATTCAGATATGCAATGACCTTGGCAAAGCTTCGACGTTTCATCCGAGAGCGGAGAGGCCAAGGTGAAGGTGCGAACTATCGCCCGTGGCTTATGGTATCCGACGTCCCTTCTCGAGGGCGATCGTGGCGCGTCGCATGCGATAAGACTGGGCGCCGAACGATGCATTTCCTGTCCGACCACGAGTACGTCGCTTTCCTGGAAGCATGGTGGGACGAATCCGTCACGGATATCCGCGAGCAATACCCACTGAACCTGTTTTAGAACCCTCACAATCGCCGGCCAACTGGGCGTAGCGCACCCGAAAGATCCGCACACCGGCATTCTTCTGTACCAGACAACCGACCTCTTGCTTACCAAGGGCCGGGGAGACGACGTTGCCTACACGGCATGGGCTGTCAAAGATCTTGGACAACTGACTAGCGCCCGAGCCATGGCCAAGCTCGAAATTGAGCGTCGCTATTGGCGGAATCTGAGTGTCGACTGGTATCTCGTGGTCAACGAAGGTTTGAATGGCTTTCGTGCTCTGAATCTGGACTGGCTGTTCAACTACGAACTTTTGATCCGAGGGAACGTGCGCCCCCAAATGGACTGCGTGCTGCGGCTTCTTGCTGCGGTCCGCGAGTCCCATCCCGAGCCCGCCGGGACGGCCTGTCGGCACTTTGATAAGCGATATGGATCCGCCGCGGGCGCTCACGTGACAGCACTGCGCTTTCTCTTCTTCGCGCACATCCTCCGCGGAAACCTGGAAGGCAACAAGCTGATCAATCAACCCCTCGCATCCTTCGAGATCAATCATGAACGAGCATTACACCGTAGTCCCACTGTCGTTGGGCATGCTGTTGCGTGAAGCGAACGGCAACCGAACGTTCCGCATCGTAACGCCGGAAGGCGCAGGCTTCGACGCGATGCTGTACGACATCGACGACAAGAACGCTTGGCCATTCGCAGGAGACACCGAGGCGGTGCAACAACGCCTGCGGCCCGAAACGCCGGCAGAAAAGAAGCTTGTCGTCGAGCTCGACGATCCGTGGTCGCCCTTGCTGCGACCGCCGCGGCCAAAGTATGACAAGGTAAAACTCGAACGCGACTGGCAGCTGATACAGCCGCTAGTCCGGCCACCTGTCGCATATCGGGTCATGCTTCCGCAGTATCGCAACACGATACTGGTCGAGCATGCGAAGCTGAACCGGACCACCCGACAGAAGCTGACACGTGTCTTGAGGCGCTACTGGCAGCGCGGACTGTCGCGTAACGCACTCATGGATGATATGGACAAGTGCGGCGGGAAAGGCAAGCCCAAGGTATTCGCAGACAAGAAGAACGGTCGACGTCGGAAAGACGCACATCCCGGTGCACCCCTCACCGAGACAGTTCGCAAGGTGCTCAGGATCGCAGCGGACTGGCTTTTCGCCGATCGCCCACACAGGACCTACCAAGATGCCTTGGATCGGATTGCAGTGTCCTTCGGCAATGTTCACAAGGTAATCGACCCACAAGGGTGCCAAGTCGTCGTAGGCCTCGATCCTGCATTGCAACCCACTGTCCGACAGTTGCAGGATCTCGTCCTCAAGGACCACTCTTACGCAGTACGCAGACGCGCACAACTAGGTGTGAAGGGTTTCGACCTCACCGGCCGCGCATTTCATGGCAGGGCAGACCAGCATTTTCCCTGCCCGGGACACGTTGTCCTCGACGCAACGATTGCGGACATTTATCTCCTGTCGCAGTTCGACAGGACCACCATCGTTGGCCGCCCCACCGTCTACCTGGCTATTGATATCTATAGCCGGCTCATCGTCGGAATCTATGTAGGTTTCGAGCCGCCCTCCTGGGTAGCGGCCATGATCCTTATGTGCAACGTCGTTACCCCAAAAGTAGCTTACTGCGCACAGTTCGGTGTCGAGATCACCGAAGATCAATGGCCCTGTCACAGCATGCCAACCACTCTCTTCGGTGACAAAGGCGAAATGATGAAAATCCAGGGCGGCCAGCTTCTCAGCAGCGAACTGGGAATCCGAATCCTGAATGCGCCCTCCGGTCGCCCCGATTGCAAATCAATTGTTGAGCTCAGGTTCAACACGATTCAGCGGAAATGGGCCGCTTTCGCACCTGGCTATGTAAAAAAGGACTTCGACGAGCGCGGAGCACGAGACTATCGGCTTGACGCGGCGCTGACGCTGTATGAATTCACTCAATTGATGATTCTCGCAGTGATACAGCACAACTCCGCGCCGATTTCCGACTTCCCTTCAACTCCAGATATGGCGGCCGAAGGCGCAGCTCCAACTCCTGTCGAACTGTGGAACTACGGCATTCAGTCCGCCTCAGGCAACCTCCGGAACGACTCAATCAGCCAGATCAGAAGGTACGTCCTTCCTCGAGATACCGCAACGGTTACCCATAAAGGGATTGAATTTCGAAAGAACTTTTACCAGTGTCCGTCTGCAGCGAAGGGCGACTGGCTCGTAAAGGCGCGGGGAAGAAGGTGGCGCGTCTCCGTCGCCTATGACCCACGTGATCTTGGGCTCATCTGGCTGTGTGAAAAAGGGATGTTCGAAGAGTGCACACGAGCGGGTACCAACGCTCTGGATATCGACCCGAATGGCGTATCTCTCGTCGAGTGGGAAGTCTTTCAGGAACAGGCCACTAAAAACCTTTCTCGCGCGCAGGATGAACATCTTCCCACGCGCGTGCAAGTAACTCTCGCATCCGATCAAATCGTTAGTAAGGCTCTGCAGGAGAAAGCCCGCGCATTAAAAATCGCTGGACTCAAAAAGCTGTCGACAGACGACATCCGAGATGCAGGCGCTCGTGAAAAAGCGCTCGATCGCATCGGTGCAGCGGGACCCGACTCTGACCTTTCCATCGGTCCGGCTGCAGCAGCTTCGCCCCGCCGATCTCCCCGGCAAACGAACGGACCACGTCCGTACGAAACCGATGAACCCAACCCAGCCTCCATAGCGCAACGAGGAAAGGCGAAAGCGCTTGATCTTATCAAAAAGGCAAGGAGCACATAATGGAAACCTATGCTATCTCACGTCGATATAGACTCTCGCGGAACACAAGTCCCGACGCCGCTATCGTCCACGCAAGATGCTCTCCTACGGACGAGGATCCTGCCGTAAACAGTCCGCTCATCCGTGCGCTACCTTGCTACGTGAGCGTTGACTCGACCTTGGTGGCTTATCGGATCCGTAGGTTGCCTCCCGGTCATCTACGCCTGTCCGCGAATGGTCGCGTACATCGAGTCCGCCCGCTGGACCTTTACGTCGAGCCGTTCCTGTCGCGCGCCATGTTCATTGAATTGATATTTAGACTCATAACCGCCAATTGCGCATACCGAAACCCCCGCGACAACAATCGGCAGTTCTCCAGCGCTCCTCGCCGCGGGAGTGCGACGAAAACGCAAATAGTGCAAACCATTCCTCCATGCCCTTCATACGCGGCGGGGTTGCCCTGGTTATGTCGTTCAGGCACTGGGAAAGCAACGGCACTGAATATTGCGCGCTCGGGAGGGACGACGCCCAACGTCGGTCCGCGTGACGATCGTATCCCTGCTGTTCGTCAGCAAAGCTCTCGAAGAAAAAGCTCATGCGATGAAAGACGCAGGAATCGAAAGGCTCTCGATGGACAACATTCGAGGTGCCGCCGACATTGAAGAGACGCTAAAGCGGATGCGAGCGGTGGGATCGGAGTTCGATTTGTTCAACGGTCCCACACGCGCATCACCTCCTCGTCAAAGAACCCAACAAACCAACGAAACCGGGCCGCAAAAAAGACGGAAACAAATCAACGGCTCTTTTCAACGAGGTACAGCGGAAACGCTGGACCTCACCAAACTGTTAAGGAGCATATAATGGAATCCTCTTTCACCCCTTCTCAACCTCAGGCATTGCAGGATGCGAGTCCCGGCGTTGCCATCGTCGACGCCATATACTCCCCGAGGGACGAAGATCTTGGCGTAGATAACCCACTTATCCGCGCACTTCCGCCCTACGTAAGCGTCAAGTCTGTATTGGTCGCCTTCCGCAGCCTTCCATCCTTCTCTCTCACTCACCGCCGGCAGTCCGCGAACGCGCGCGTGCACCGCATCAGCTCACTGAGGCTATACGTGGAACCATTGACATGTCACCCCGTGCTCATCGAGTCGATATTCAGACTGATAACAGCCGGGTACGCATGGAGAAACCCACGCGACAAAACTCAGGAATTCGTAAGCGCTCACTATGCCGAGAGTATGAACGGATCGAAAATGATTTCGATCATTCCAGCGCGCCCAGCTCATGAGGCAGGGTTGGCACTGTTCGGTGTGTCGGGTGTAGGGAAGACTACATCATTGAATCGGATACTGTCATTCCTGCCGCAAGTCGTCCGACATCCGGATCTGAGCGGTAGCAACCTCCAGGTAGTCTGGATCAAAGTGGACTGTCCTCCGGACGGCAGCATCAAGCAACTTTTTCACTGGATGTTGCTTGAATACGATCGTGTGCTTGGAACGCACTATGACGAAGAGCTTCCGAGCAACGTCCGACTTGATCAACTTATGAACAAGGTTGCCGCAGTTGCGAAGTACCATCACACCGGCATCATCGTCATCGACGAAATCCAGTTCGCCGCCAGCGGGGCAGCAAGACGTGGCGATCCCTTCATGAATTTCTTTGTGACCTTTACCAACCTCGTCGGCGTCCCGCTACTTATTGCCGGCACCCCAAAAGCCCTAAGCCTGTTCGAAAAATCCTTCCGTCTTGCGCGACGGAGCAGCGATCAGGGAGCCATAATCTTCACAAACATGGCATTCGATGCGGAATGGGATTTCTTCCTGAAGCACCTGTTCAAATATCAGTGGATCCGCAAGCCGTGTAAATTCAGCAAGAGACTCAGTGCAACGCTGTACGAACTGACGCAAGGTATCCATGCACTGGTAGTTCGACTGTTTCAACTTGCTCAGATTGCGGCGATCCAGGATGGTAGCGAAAGGTTGAGCATCACGCTCTTGCGTGCGCTAGCAAAAGACCGTTTCGGACCGGTTCAACCGATGATGGCTGCGTTGAGAAGCAAGAAGAAGAGGCGCATTGAGTTGTACGACGATCTGCTTGTCGAAACACTCGCTGGCCTGGATGACGAAATCCAAAAGCAAGCTGCAGCCGCCAAGATCGCTGAAGCGGTCCGCGAGCGTCAACAAAACTCAGTCCAGTTGATTGCTGTGTCCGACCTCATCACCATGGGCGTACCGCAATCGCAGGCACTGACAGCAGTCATCGCAGCATTGACGGAGGATGACAGTCTCACAGGCGAAGCTCTGGTCAGAGCAGCATGCGAAAAGGCAGGCATCACCATGGAGTCCTCTTATGCGGGGGACCCGGAGGAACAACAATCGTTGCCGGACATCGTCCGCGATGCGAAAAGCCCCGGAGAGGCGCTTGAACTACTTCGTCGAGCCGGCCTGGTCGTCGGAGACGGCGCGCTAAAGCCCCGAGGCGAGTAATTCTGCGCTGAGGAGGTGCCCTCTCGCGTATCGCGCAAGCCTTCCGCGAGAGGCATCTCAGTTCATGGCTAGTATTTAGCAGATCGACGGCGGTCAAAAAAAATACATACTCCACGCCAGTCGCAGGAGGTAGAAGAAATGTCTGTTGCCCTGCCCTTACCTTACGAAGATGAACTACTCTCCAGCGACATCGCTCGATACATGGAGGAAACTGAGGTTTCGTCTCCTTCGACGGTCCTCAAAAATCTATTCCAACGACGTGTCGAGCCCAGAATGGATCTGATAAACGGGCTGGCAGAATTTTCCAGACAAACGCATAACGCGTGGGGCTTATCCGCGCTGCAGATCGCACAACGGCACACGCTTTTGCCGTATTTCTTAGCGTATATGACGGACGAGCGCCAGACCGCCGCGTACGAGGCAATCGCTGGCGGCGGGAAGCCCGCGCCGTCGATGCTCGTGCGCGCTCATGCGTGTGCGCTCGCTAGCCCGTGTACGCTGATGTTCTGTCACCAATGCGCAACGGAGGACGTTCTAAACGGACGTCGCCCCTATTTGAGACGTTCTCATCAACTTCCTGGGGTATTCTTCTGCCAGAAACACGGAAGGCTGCTACGCAGCCTTCCCGACACCCCAGATAGACCTACGTCAAGCGTCCCTGAACCCATTCACGATGCCGCTCAGAGAGCATGCAACGAGGATGTTCTGAATGTAATGCGAGCGTCGCTCAATCTCCTCTCCACAAACGGCCTCGCCAGAACCTTTCCCCTTACCCCAGCGCACTGGTTCTCTCTCGCCAAAAAACGAGGTTTCGTCACGCCCGGCGGCTACTTGGATACGGAGGCAATCCGAGATGGCATAGCGGAGATGTATGGCCGGGAGTACCTGGGCGCTATCGGTGCGATGTCTTCGCGAGCCCCAATCGACTGGTGGGCCGTGAGAATGATGAGGCGGGAGGGTCAGCGGTTTCACCCTCTGCAACATATCTTGCTCGGCCACTTCCTCGAACGGCAACAGGCGGAGACTTCCTTACGCTTGGTCGGCCGTCTTTCATCGAGCGAACAACCAGCGACTTTTCCGAATCTATACGCAAGGCGTGGCGCTCTACATCTCGTTGCGCGAATAAGGATCAACGGACGCACTGAGCGTGCGTAGTAGTGTCTTGCCCGATTGCGCCGCGCGAATCAGGCGCATGCTCACCGGGTAGCACGGAGGAAGACGCGATCCGCCTTCCTCTCCCAAAATCAGTAGCAAAACGTTCATGAGCGGAGGAAAGCAAAATGACAGTCGCTCTGCCGCAACCATACGAAGATGAGCTTCTATACAGCGTTATAGCTCGCTACATGCAAGCAACCATCGTCGACACGCCATCGAAGGTCACGCGCCTTCTCTTTGGAAGGAGCGTGACGCCCAAGGTCGAATTGATCTTTGGGTTGGATACGCTGGCACGTCAAACTCACGACACATGGAATCTTTCAGCCTATGAGATTGCGCAATACCACACGTTCTTACCGTACTTTATCGCATTTGCGCCCGAACAGCGAAAGGAGGCAGCTCTTGTTTCGGTCGCCAGCAGCAGAAGAACGTCTTTGTCTGCAGCGTCCCTGGGCATCACGGGTTACACCCGAGTCGATCGCCCAACCAAGTTTAGATTTTGCCCGCAATGCGCAACAGAAGATATTGCGCGTGTCGGTGAGCCGTACTGGAGGCGGGCTCATCAGTTGCCTGGCGTGTTCATTTGCCTTAAACACAAATCCCTATTAAGAACACCACCTGCCGATTTGATGCGGGAGAGCGGTACCCGATGGTATGCGGCCAGGGACGTGATCACGGATTGCATCGCGCATGATTGCAACGACAAATTTTCGTGGATGAACAATTCGGACGTTCTGACAGCGATGATCCGGTCGGTAGACCTTCTCACTATACTGCCGCAGCCCCTCAAGCCCTCGACACACGAGTACTATCTATCTCACGCTGACGCGGCGGGATTTGTAAGCCCAAACGGTTATCTGAAAGTGCAAGCCTTACGTACCGGCATGACCGCGATGTACGAAGAGGAATATTTGAAAAAAGTTGGATTAGCCCTTCCTTCCCTCAGTTCGATCTGGCCAACCCGGATGATGTTATCCGAAAAATACACACAGCCACTTCAGCATATTCTTCTCGACCATTTCCTAAAACAACGACGGGTAAGCGGCCACATCGTTCGATTGACAAATTCTGCACGGTACCTCTGCCCTAATCCTTACGGTTCGCACGGGCCTGCTCACAATATTGACAAGGTATCCGTCCACGAACAGACTGATGGCTCTCGCATAGGCCGAGCGTCATGCAAATGTGGTCTCAAGTTTTGGTTCGAAGGATGTCGACCTAGTACGGAGATACCAGAAATCTCACGCATCCTTGTATTCGGAAATGACTGGTATCGAGCCGCCAGGAAATTCAGGGCAGACGGAATGTCAAACGATGCCATCGCGAACGAGATGGGGATTTCGCGAAAGCAGGTGGCGCGAATCCTGAAACGAAAGACTGGGAGCCATAAATACATACCCAGCAAAAGGGAGATACTTGAATGGCGCAAGCAGTTCAATGAGCTTCTTCGAAAAGTAGGCTCGGCCGGCCATCAAGGCGCTCGTATTCGCAACACCCAGCTGTTCAACCGTTTAGCATTGCATGACTGTGAATGGTTCAAAGCATCGGCCACGCGGTCCGCTCTCAAACGAGACGCGAACCTGGCAAAACCGAGGCGAGACTGGAGTGCGCGCGACCATCTGTGGAGCGTCGAATTGCGTCGGGCGGCAGCGAGGCTGAAGACGTTTAAGGGAAGGCCTGTCAGAGCGACGGTAAGAGCCATTTGTGCTGAAGCCCGCCTGCCTGAGGTCAACAGACTGGACGTTCGCAATAAACTTCCTCAATGTAAAACCGCATTGGCAGATTTGACTGAGTCGATGGAGCAGTTCCAGACCCGCTGCCTCGAAGTTGCCGCTCAAGAGTTGACCTCCAGCGGTGAAACCTTGAACGCTTTCAACCTCCGGCGTCTCGCCAACATTCAACCACGGTACCTGCTACCGCAGGCAGCAGACGCGATCGTACGACTCGAACGGTCGTTGCGCGCCGAGCCTGATCCGCGGCCGACCACCGATAAGTGACATACAGAAGTCCGGCCACCCGCGCTAGGCAAGGCAGGCCGGACTCTTTGTGCGTGTTTCGTGCGCGTCGTGGAACACCAGGTACAAACTCTTGCGAAAGGTTGTTACTGCCCCACCCTGCCAAATCAAAGACTTACGATGCAAATGCGTGCAGACATTTTTGTGCGGCATCAGATAGCGCGTGCGACGCACCTGTTCTCGAATTCAAACGGCATGAAATACATGCGCGTCGGCGCGCGAAGCCCGGCACGCAAGTCTCGACTACGATGCACAGTCGTATGTCACTTCTCTTTGGATGACAGGTATGCAGGTCCGGCACGGGAATATCACCCGCATCGACATCGTGAACAAGTGCAAGCGTATCCAACACTTGCACTTGCATCACAACTATCAAGCAAAGAACTCAATCATTGCCTGCGCCACCGCCGAAGCATCGTTTTCCATCGGAATATGTCCAGCCTTTGGTATTCTCACCAGCCTGGAGTACGGAATCTGCGAGACAAAGTACTCCGCATTTTCAACCTGCTGGAACGTATCGTCTTCGCCCCATATCAGCAACTTCGGTGTCTGCAAAACGCGCAACTGTGGCACTAGCTCGGTCGTATAGCGACTGTACGCGGCGCCCGCCAGCGCAAGCCACGAACGCGCCACCCGCGCGTCTTGCCAGGGATCGAGGTATTCGCTAATTTCGTCCTCTCCTGCCGGACGGCCAAGCGCGGTGATCACCGATTTGCGGCGCGCGGCAAGGATATCTTCATGCGTCGTCGCAGCTGCTACAGCAGGATCCCTGAACCGGGCGACGCCCGACACGGGCCATGAGTCGAACATCACCGCATTGACGAGCGCGAGCTTCTCGACGCGAATTTTCTCGTCCACGAGAATGTGCTGCGCAACGCCACCGCCAATATCGTGTCCCGCAAGAAGAATTGGCTCGTCGATACGAAGCGCCCGCAGGAATTCGACGACCCAATCGGCGAGAGCGGGAATCGAGGCCTGTTCAACCGTCAGTTCACCGCCCGAACGGCCGAGTCCGGGAAAATCAACTGCAATCGCCCGAAAACCGGCACGCGCAAGATCGTCCATCACGGGCTGCCAGACGCGGCTCCAATATGTACCGTGAAGCATGAGTATCACGGGACCGCTTTCACCGGCGGCAAGGTAGCTGGTCTGGGTGCCCGCGACATCGACCGTCAATCGTTTCATTTCAATCACTCCTTTCTGCGCATTCATTGATTAGCGGATCAAGCGCTTCACATAGTCCGCGCCGAGACCAATCGATTCGTAGTGCTTGCGCGCCGCGTCGATCTTCGTGAACACGTCTTCGTAGCCGACCGCGACGCCTTCTGGATCGACATACGTATAACCACCCGTCACATGGAACCAGGTTATCATTTCCGTGACATCTTCGGGCACGTACAGCGTGTGTGTTTCCCCCGCCGGTTCATGCGCGTAGCTGCCCTGTTCGGCGACCCATTCATGCTCGAGGTAGTACCAGCGCCCTTTGAGCACGAGCGCATGCACAGGCCCCGTGTGACGATGACGCGACAGCACGCCTGACTGACGCACGCGCAGCAGGTTCACGTAATAGCCCTGACTGGCGTTCAGCAGCAGCGGCTTGAATGAAACCGTGGATGTGGTGGGCACCCACAGGTTGTCGTCCTTCAGATACGCGTCGAGCACGCCCAGATGGACGAGGTCCGCAGTCATGTCCTGCGGCTGCGGGAGTTGGTAGGGGATTGCATTTTCGTCGGGTTTTCGTGGGTTCATTTCAGTTGTGCCTCTGCTCTGTACGGTTGCGTAGGCGCTGCCTGCACCAGGCCGGAATGACCTCGCTGGCTGCGGCCCCGTGGGAATATTGACATCTAAGTCAATCTTGACACGTGTGATAAGAATAGCCGGAATTTCGAACATGCGCACGCAAGTGTTTTGTCACATGTATGCCCTCGGTTGCGTTTTGTATCACTCGATATATAATGCGCCACATCCACGAACACCGAGACGTTCGTGCAAGCAGGAGCACAACTATGGCAAGGCCAAGAGAGTTCGATGAAGAGCGCGCGCTCGAAGCGGCGCGCGACGCGTTCTGGGAGCACGGCTACGAAGGCACGTCCACGCGCGACCTGGTGAAATACACCGGCCTGACGCAGCCCAGTCTTTACAACGCGTTCGGCGACAAACGCGCGCTGTTTCGCCGTGCGCTCGAACATTACCTCGATCACACATTGAGAAGCCGGCTAGCAAGGCTGGAAGATGAATTCACGCCCGCTCTCGCCGTCACCGCTTATTTTGCCGAGATCATTCAACGCAGCGGATCGGATATCGGCCAGCGAGGCTGCATGCTGGTCAACTCCGTGCTGGAAAAAGACCAGCATGCGGACGGTTTGCAGGAAGCCATCGCAAGCGAGCTTGCTGAGATAAAGGGCTTCTTTCATCGGAGTATCGTTGCCGCGCAGAAGCGCCGCGACATTCCGAAAGGCATTAGCGCCGATGACGCCTCCGCTCATCTCCTCACGCTGCTGCTAGGCATGCGCGTGCTCGCGCGCATCGGCCCCGATGTCGAATTGCTGCGCTCGGCCGTGGAAGTGTCGCTGGCTACGCTAGGTTTGCCGCGCCTACGGGAGGCGGAGAACAGCAAGCGCAGCAAATGAGTTTTTCGTCGCGCGGTGAGAAACGTTCATGCGAGAACGCCAACTGACCGTGCAAATCCACTTTGTCTTTTGAAGAAAGCATCATGACGCAACGTACTTTTCTTATCACTGGCGCGAGCAAAGGCATTGGCCGCGCGCTGTCCGAACGGCTCGCCCGCGCAGGCCATCAGGTTGTCGGCATCGCACGTCGCACGGATGACCCGACCTTCCCCGGCACGCTGGTGAGCATCGATCTCGCCGATCGCGACGCCACCGACAAAGGCTTGCGCGAACTGACCTCGCGCTACGCGTTCGACGGCGTCGTCAACAACATGGGCTTCGTCAAGCTCGCACGGCTCGGCGAGATCGAACTCGACGATCTGGATCGCACGTTCAGCACGAACCTCGCGCCCGCCGTGCAAACCGCGCAGGCGTTGCTGCCGAACATGAAGGAGAAAGGCTGGGGACGCATCGTCAATCTGTCGAGCCTGGTCGTGCTGGGCGTCGCGCAGCGAAGCACGTATGCTGCCGCCAAGAGCGCGATGATCAGCTTCACGCGCACATGGGCGCTCGAGCTTGCCGACTCCGGCATCACCGTCAATTCCGTGGCACCGGGACCGACCGAAACCGAGATGTTCCGTGAGAACACCCCTGTCGGCAGCGAAGCCGAGAAGCGCTTCCTGTCGCTCGTGCCGATGAAGCGCCTCGGCAAGCCGGATGAACTCGCGGCGAGCGTGGAGTTCTTCCTTTCCGAGCCGGCAGGGTTCATCACCGGGCAGACGCTGTATGTCGATGGTGGCGCATCGATTGGCAAGGCGGCGATCTGACGCGCAGCCGATCCATTCGCTATTTCGCGCGCTCATTCGCCCGGTTTTTCGCCCACACGGCGCAGCCCGCCGTCACCAGAAGCAGCACGACGGCGAGCGCGACATTCCCCGCCGCAACACCCGCTAGCCGATGATAGGCAACGGCGACATCGTCGCTCAGCCACACGCGGTCGTGAACGAACGTCAGGATGACGACCGCGCCGAATTGCGTGCCGACATAGCTGATGTCCGAATGTCCAAAGCGCAGATAGCACGAGAGCCACACGAACACGCACACGGCTAACAGGCAATACACGATACTGCCAGCCGTCAGCGGCAGCACGACGAACACCACCACGCAACCCAATGCGCAACCCAGCAGCCGATGGCACATCCTCTGCACGACGCCGTAAGGCGACCACGTGCCCTGGGCATCGACGGGAACCATCAGAACGACGAGCGCCGTCGTCATCGCCTGCGGGAATCCCTCGATGGGATAACGCCATGCCAGATACGCGAGCACCGACAGCGTGATCGTGCCGACCATCGTATGCGGCACGCGGCCAAGCGTGCGGTCGGTCAACGCGTGTGCAACGGCGGGGCGCGGTGCTTCGGCAGTTGGCACGCGCGCGTCTCGCAACGACATGAGGGCCGCGCCCAGCAGGGTCACGCCCAGATAGGCCGCCGTGCCGATCAGAGCGTTGATCCACAGCGCCTCGGCAACGCCTCGCAAGTCGGTGTCCGGCTCGGCGTGCATGGTCGTCACGATGAAAATGGCGAGCGCAGTAGAAAGAATCCACATGTACCCCGCCGATCGCTTCGTCGCGAGATACAGTCCGGCCGCGGATAGAAGCGCCATCAGCATCACGAATTGCGCAACGTCGTCGGCCGCAAAGCGCGACAGCAGCAGGCCGATGACGGTCCCGCCGAACGTGCCGATGATCTGCTGCACGCCGAGATCGAGCGCGGCGCCCAGCGCGAGACCCGTCAGCGAAAACGCGCAAATGGCGGCCCACCAGATTTCCGGCAGGCCGACATAGCGGCTTGCGCACACGGCAATGAGCGTCGCGAGCACCGCCTCCGTGCAACGCCGCATTCGCGCGCGGAACGTGCGCCGCGAAAGCTCCGCCCGGAACGCGCCGAGCGTATTGCGCAAAGCGAGCAGGAACGTGTCGTACATGATGTCGGACGGGCGTCGTTCGCGAGCGAGGGTTCATGCATGGTACGACATCGTCGGCGGTCCATTGCAAGCCTTCTATTAGCCCGATGCAGACACGCCGGCGCGTTTCACGTCCGCACGCCGGTTTCATAAACGCACCTTCCCTGAACGGTATCCGCCGGTTTTCTCTTGACTTTATTGATTGCGATCGCCATCATTACTCGCATCACACGGACTGAACGTCGTGTTTGATGGCGACAACCGCGAGGTCTTCGGCGCGAAGCCGGGAACACAAACAAGGCCTGCGCACTTTTTGAACCCTGTCAGACAGCCGTCTGGCAGACGTCTTGATCGAGTGAACTCTATGAATAGCAACGCGGCAATCAAAGGTACTGCGGTCGTCACGGGCGCATCGGCTGGCATCGGCATGGTCTACGCAGATCGTCTCGCTGCACAAGGCTACGACCTGATTCTGGTGGCAAGGCGCGCCGAGCGCCTGAATGAACTGGCGAAGCGCCTGTCGGAGCAATACGGCATTCGCGCCACGGCGCTTGTCGAAGACCTGTCGAGGGACGCAGGCGTTGCCGCCGTGGTATCGGCGATTTCGGCAGACCCGTCCATCACGATGCTCGTCAACAACGCAGGCGTGGCAACGCTCGCGGGCTTCGCGGATACGGACTTCAGCAAACACGAAGCGATGATCGATCTCAACGTGAATGCCCTCGTCCGGCTTTGCTATGCGGTTCTTCCTCTGTTCAAGCAACGGGATAACGGGGTGCTCATCAACATCGGTTCGGTGCTCTCACTGCACACGTTGCCGATCAGCACCGTGTACAGCGGCACCAAAGCGTTTGTGACGAGCTTCACTCGCGGCCTGCAACAGGAAGTCGAAGGGACTAACGTGAACGTGCAACTGGTCATGCCGAGCGCAACCGACACGGAGATCTGGGATATCGCGGGCGTGCCTGTCGAGAATCTGGGCAAGGAGCGCGTGATGAGCGTCGATCACCTCGTCGATGCCGCACTGGCCGGTCTTGCGAAGGGCGAAGCCGTCACGCTGCCTTCGGTGGAAGACATCCGGCTCTGGGAAGAATACGACGCGGCTCGCGAAAAGCTCTTCGAGGCCACGCAATCAGGCAAGCCCGCTTCCCGCTACAACATCCGTTAAGCGCGAGCCGTTTCAGGCACTGTTCGCAGCATCGCCGCGCGTTCGCATGCGGCGATGTCTGGACACACAGGCAAAGCAATGATCGGTGTCTCGATCAAAGGCGCGTCATGCTCTCAGCGCCTTCGCGAGATCGGCGAGCCGGTACGGCTTGTAGACAAACGGAAACTCGTTGAAAGCACCGTACTCGTCGCGCAAGGTGGCGAGCGGGTAGCCCGATGTCAGCACCACCTTGACGGCCGGATACCCTGCGCGAATATGATGCGCCAGGTCCATGCCGCTCATGCCGTGGGGCATCGTGATATCCGTGAAGACGACGTCGATATCGTCGCGTTCCTTCAGAATCGCCACGGCCTCGGATGCGCTGCTCGCCACTACGACTTCATATCCGATGCTGCGGAACAGTTCCGTCGCAAGCCCCAGCACGTCCGGTTCATCTTCGACCAGTAAAACTGTTTCGACTTTCGAAGGGACAAACGTACTCGCCGACTCCACGGGCTGCGCCATCGGCAGATAGAGATCGATGGTCGTGCCTTCTCCTTCGACACTCGATATCACGACATCGCCGCCCGACTGGGTAATGAACCCGTAGACCTGGCTCAGCCCGAGTCCCGTGCCCTTTCCCGGTGGCTTCGTCGTAAAGAACGGCTCGAAAGCCTGTTCCAACACTCTCTGAGGCATGCCCGTTCCCGTATCGGATACGGAAATCCGTACGTAGCGGCCAGCCGCCAACACGGCCGTGACCGCTCTGTCCGATTCGACGGTAGTCGTCGCGATCGTCACAGTCCCGCCGTCGGGCATCGCGTCCACGGCGTTGACAACGAGATTGAGCAGGGTCGCCTCGAACCGCGCGGCGTCGACGAGCGCGAACGCAGGATCGCCCGCCAGGCCGAGTTCGCATTTCGTCCTGTTATCGGCGCGGACTTTCACCAGCATCGGCTCGAAATCGCGGATCAGCATGTTCAGATCATGCACTTCCGGCCGCAACGGCTGCTGGCGCGCGAACGACAGCAGTTGCTGCGTGAGCGAAGCGCCGCGATCGATAGCCCGGCGCATGCCGTCGATCATCTTCATGTCGAGGTGCGTGCGCGACTGCGTGGCCAGCACCTGCAGGCCGTTGGACAGCACCGCGAGCAGGTTGTTGAAGTCGTGCGCGACGCCGCCCGTGAGCCGGCCAATCGCCTCCATCTTCTGCGCCTGGAACAGCGCGACATTTGCCTTTTCCAGCGCAGCCGCCGACTGCTTGCGTTCGGTAATGTCGCGCGTGACCTTGGCAAAACCGACCAGCTCGCCGCGTTCGTCGCGAATGGCATCGACCACCACGTGCGCCCAGAAGCGGCTGCCATCTTTGCGCACGCGCCATCCCTCGCGTTCCGCACGGCCTTCCCGCGCTGCCGTCGCGAGAATCATGGCTGGCGCGCCGTTGGCTCTATCCTCGTCCGTATAGAAACACGAGAAATGCTGGCCAAGAATTTCGGCGTGGCTATACCCTTTGATCCGCTCGGCCCCGACGTTCCAGCTCGTCACGATGCCTGTGGGCGACAGCATGTAGATCGCGTAGTCGGTGACGCCCTGTACGAGAATGCGGAATTGCTCCGCTGTCTCGCGCGCCGTATGGTGCGTCTTGTGAGTGTCGCTCATCTGGGACTATCCGGTGACGGGTTCCAATGGCCGATTTTACGCTCCCGCTGAACGATCTCTGCACGAGCGCCGACAGCGGCCACCGTCGGAGCACGGCTTATGGCCAGCAGCCGGCATCGACGGGAATCCAGCGCGATGCGGGCAGGCTCTGGCATCTCAGGGCCGCGCGCACGGACGCTTTCGGGTGCAGCGGCCTCATGGCCGGCTGGTGCGCAGCGAGGTGGGCGTCGAGCGTGGCCGTCAGATCCTGGATGCGCGCCGGTTTGCGGAAAAACCGCGTCCACGATTGCGGAAAGCTTTGCGGCTCTGCCGCAGCCGACAACAGCACGATCGGCAACCCGGAATGAGCGGGCTGCTCATGCACCAGACGGCACAACTCGGCGCCGTCGATGCCGGGCATTTCGTAGTCCGTGATCATCAGCTGGAACGATTCCCGACGCAGGATATCCAGTGCGCAGTTGGCATCTCCAGCAACGCTCACGTGGTGACCGTCGCTTTCAAGCGCCAGTTGCAGCGACCAGAGGTTCTCCGCGTCGTCGTCGACCAGCAGTACATTTGCCACGGTTTGGCTCGTAGTATCGGTCATGCGGATTCGCCGCTGCCGACGCCGCCGTTGGCGGCAGCCGGCGCATCGTTTCGGTTAGCAAGGTCTGCAGGGCGCTCATTGCGCTGAACATGCGCCCGCATCGGAAGCGTCTTTGCCTTTTGACGGCGTGTCGCTTGCTGGAAAGAAGGCGCCTTCGACAGCCTCTTCGGTCTCGACAGATTGCGCTGCCATGACTCGCTCCTTTGCACTTGTGTTACAGGCAGTCCGCAATCGATGTGCCGCAACAGCTTAAAAGGAGACATTCAGCATGCAACGTGAAGACTTCGAACAGCAGTTGACGGCACTACTTCGCGACGCAGGGCCGGATACCGTCGCGGAGTTGACGGACACGGTGATTGCCTGCTGGAACGGCGAGAGGCTGGTCTACGCGGATGTCAGCGCGGAAGGGACGGGCGCATTGGCAGGAGTATTCGAACTCGACGCGCGCCGGTGAACAGAATGGAAAGGCTGACCCGCCGACTGGCTGACCGACCCCGTATTGAGCGTACGCCACGATCTGCCCGGCGCGACATAATTGACGGCGTCGGCAAATTCGTCTGTTCAGCCCGCCGCAGAGCGGGTGCGCGGGGTGCTCGCTGGATATGCGGCGGACCAGCGGATTGAAGATTTCCGAGCATACGCCGTGCCGGACGATTCTCGCGGCGGGTTTTTGTTGGGTTGCGGTGTTTTGGTGCGCAAGCGGTTTGGTCTTTTTGCCTCTGCGCTGGCATCCGCGGTTTGTTAGCGTGCTTCAAACGTCGCCCCTGTGCGGGGCGGCACCTACTTTTCTTTGCCGCCGCAAAGAAAAGTAGGCAAAAGAAAGCGGCTAACACCGCCAGTTCTTGTGTTTGCCTGAGGGCCCTCAACCGGTCTTACGCTTCACACGGCAGCATTTCTGTTCGCGTTCGTTGCCAACGCTTCGAATGACCGCCTCACCCACTTCAAACACCCGCACAAGGGCTAGCGGCAGCGAATGGTTTGCGCCGCCCAGGTGGCAAACTGTGTGTAGGCCGTGGTACTGCACGCGCCTCACTTCGGACACGATAGCGCACGCGTTCCACCTTGTAAGAGCGCTAACATGTACGCCGCGACAACCTACACACAGTTTGCCACCTGGGCGGCGGTGGACTATCTGACACGGCATGCGGAATTGCGGGGGCGTGAAGCGGGTGAGGCGCAGCGCAAGAGCGTTGGCAACGGACAGGGGTCACGTGATTGCCGTGTGAAGCGTAAGACCGGTTGAGGGCCCTCAGGCAAACACAAGAACTGGCGGTGTTAGCCGCTTTCTTTTGCCTACTTTTCTTTGCGGCGGCAAAGAAAAGTAGGTGCCGCCCCGCACAGGGGCGACGCGTGAAGCTAGATAACAAAACGCGGATGCCAGCGCAAACCCATAAAAACCAAACCGGCCGCGCCACGAAAGCAAATCGCGGACGCCAGCAAAAGCACTAGCAAACCACCCCGCCGGACGGCAAAAACCTCACCGCCGCTTCAACCTGATAACCCTTGAAATCTGCGCAAGCGTAAAACTACTATCCTTAACATACTCGGCATAATCGGACGGCGCCGTCATCGACTCCGCAACAACATACTCCCCCACATACCGAAACCGATCCGACGACGTCCGCACAAAAACAGGAACCGGCGCAGTCTGCCGCGCCAAGGTGCGCCCCGCCGCGCGCGAAGAAGCGCTCCCGTCGCAAAGAATCACCTCAGGCGCATGCGGATTCAGATCAGGCCGCAATCGCGCGGCAACAACCTTGCCGCCCTTAACGGGCAGAAACGCGTGCTTGCTGCCACCCGTCACCTGATGAATGTCTTCACGAGAATATTCTTTTCCGATTTCGAACATGGTTGACTCCAGGACATGACGTCACGCAGCGGCGCTGCGACGCCAATCCCGAAGATCGTATCTGGCCCCTTCTAAAATCGGTGTAAAGACAACGGTCTACGCAATAAACGCGCTATCTCGATCCCTCGCGTTTGCACAAACGCACGCGCTTTTTACACGACGTTTACGCGCTTCGCAGTACGCTAGGTCCATCTCGACAACTGCCGATGGTGGCAACCAAGAACATGGGCTCCGCACAACTTCGCGCGCCGCAAGACTTCGTCCCCGATATCCCGTCGACGCAAACCCGCTCCAACGTCATTCCTCTGCACGCTCAGCGCGTTCAACTCGAAATCTTTCTCACCGGCACCTCGCCGGACGCGTTTCGCAACCATCTCGCGACGCTCCTCCACTCGCCGCTCGGCGTCTACATTTCGCACACGCATATGCTGCACGACAAGGTGCGCGTGCATTTCAACATCGCTCCCGAAGATCTGGATTTCACGCTTCACACACTGATCGCGACGATGTCCGAAGCAACCATCGGCACCATCACGCGCATCGTCAGGTGAAGGAGCGAACACATGTACTCGGGAATCTGGATTCCGCTCGTCACGCCGTTTCGTTCCGGTGAAGTCGATATCGAAGCGCTGCAAGCGCTGACCGATCATTACGCGCGCACCGGCATCGCGGGCATCGTCGCGCTCGGCACGACAGGCGAGGCCGCGCTGCTCTCCGATATCGAGCGCGTGACCGTCTTGCAGGCGATCAGCGACGTCGTCGATGGCCGCTTGCCGGTGCTCGTCGGCATCGGCGGCTTCGACACGCGCGAGTTCGTGCGCGAAATCAGGCGCTTCGAGCGATGGGACGTGGCAGGCTTTCTCGTCTCGCCGCCCGCCTATGTCTGTCCCGATCAGGCGGGCATCGTGTGGCATTTCGAACAGATCGCGCGCGAAACCGAACGGCCCATCGTGCTCTATGACGTGCCGCATCGCACGGGTGTATCGATCGAACCCGCAACCGTTGCGCGGCTCGCGGAACACGAGAACATCGTCGCGATCAAGGCATGTGTACCGCAGCAGTTCGACGCGCTGGGCAAGCTGCCCATCAACGTGCTGTGCGGCACCGACGAGGCTTTCGTCGATTGCCTCGCGTCGGGCGGGCACGGCGGCATTCTCGCGAGCGCGCATGTCTGCGCGGATCTGCTGATCGAGATTCAGTCGCTCATGCAAGCAGGCGACGCTGAGACAGCACGCCGGATCTTCGAGCGGCTCAAGCCCGTGCTCAAGCTGCTGTTCTCCGCGCCCAATCCGTCGGCCATCAAGGCCATGCTGTCGATCGAAGGCCGTATCTCGGATGAGGTACGCATGCCGATCACGGCGGCATCGGCGGTGCTCGTCGCGCAGCTCGCGCACGCGCACGAAACGCTGCGCACTGTGCGCGCGGAACTCGCCATCGCCGTCTGAACGCGGCCGGCATACGCCGGCTCAATTCACACGCGGCCCCATTGATCGACGAGATAGTCGACGAATGTCCTGATTTTCGGCGACGACAGCTTCGCGCGCTCGAACACCACGTGCACGGGCGTAGCGGGCGGCGCAAACTTGTCGAGCACGGGCTGCAAGCGGCCTCGCTCGATATGCGCCGCCACCTGCCACGCGGGCGCACGCACGACGCCCGCGCCCTCGATCGCCGCCGACACCAGCGCATCGAGGCTATTCATCCACAGACGGCCCGTCACGCCGATACGCGTGCGCGTCGCGCCCGACTGGAAGCGCCACTCGACCGGTCCCGGCGCATCCGAGAAAACGAGGCAATCGTGCTTACGCAAATCGTCGAGCTTGCGAGGCGTGCCGCGCTGCGCGAGATACGAAGGCGCCGCGCACACCACCATCTGGATGTCATCGAGCTTGCGCGCGACGAGGCTCGAATCCGGCAGCCTGCCGACGCGCACGGCGACATGCAACCCCTCTTCCACCAGATTGACGGCGCGGTCGACGAGCATCAGATCGACGGCCACCTCGGGATGCATCGCGAGAAAGCGCGGCAATAGCGGCGCGACCACGAGCCGCCCAAGCAGATTCGGTGCGGCGATCCGCAACCGTCCGGACAACTTCCCGCGTCCCGCCGACAACGCGCTGCCAAGCTCGTCCACTTCGCCCAGAATCGCCTTCGCGCGGTCGTAGAGAATGCGCCCTTCGTCCGTCATCGCGAGATTGCGCGTGGTGCGCCGAAGCAATTGCGCGCCGAACTGCGCTTCGAGCGCCGAAATGTGCCTGCTGACCGACGTCAACGACATCGGAATCGCGCGCGCAGCCGCCGACAGGCTTCCCGCGTCCACGACCCGCACGTAGACACTCATTGCTTCAAAGCGGTCCATGATTCGACTCTTCCGGATTTAGCAAGGCTGCTTGCCGTTTTAGATAGATACCGGCAATTTCCGGAATAGTCTACATTCGTTGTGAACGGGACGATAATGCCGCCTGATCGACTGGCGGCGAAGCCACGGGAACACTCACAGATGAAACGTTCGATCTTCTGGCTCATGGCAGGCGCGGCGGGTGTCGTGGTCGCGAACAACTACTACAACCAGCCGTTGCTGGCCGAGTTCGCGCTGGCGTTTCACACCAGCGAAAGGCAGGCGGGAACCGTATCCGTCGCCGCGCAAACGGGTTATGCGCTCGGACTGCTGCTGTTCGTGCCGCTCGGCGACAAGCTCGAACGCCGTTCGCTGCTGCGCACGCTGTTGTGCATCGCCAGCGCGGCGCTCGCGGCGATCGCGCTGGCGCCGACGTTGAACTGGCTCGTCGCGGCCAGTTTCCTGACGGGACTCGTCAGTGTCGCGCCGCAGTTGCTCACGCCGTTCGCGGCACAACTTGCCGGGCCGCAGCAACGCGGCCAGGCGGTCGGCATCGTGATGTTCGGCTTGCTGTGCGGCATCCTCGTGTCGCGCACGATTTCCGGATCGATCGCGCAGCATTTCGGCTGGCGGGCCGTCTATTGGGTCGCGGCGGCGGCGATGCTCGTCACGGCGGCTGTGCTGTCGCGCATGCTGCCGAGCGCGCAGCCCACGTACACGGGCACGTATCGGCGGCTGATGGGTTCGCTGTGGACGCTAATTCGCGAGGAACCGCTGATTCGCCAGACCTCGGCGATCGCCGCGCTTCAGTTCGCCGCGTTCAGCGCGTTCTGGGCCACGCTGGCGTTTCATCTGCACGCGATGGACGCGCATTACGGCAGCGAGGTCGCGGGCCTGTTCGGCCTGGTCGGCGTGGTTGGCGCGTCGGCATCGACGGGGGCGGGCAGGCTGATCGACACGCGCAACCCGCGTCACGTCGTGCTGGCTAGCGGTGCCATCTTCGTCGTGGCCTTTGCGATTCTCGCGGCGACGGGCAACACGATTGCAGGCCTCGTCGCCGGTGTGATCGTTCTCGACCTGGGATTGCAGAGCGGGCATGTCGCGAACATGGCGCGCAACATGAGCATCAAGAGCGATGCGATGAGCCGCATCAACACGCTCTACATGACGATCCGCTTTGCGGGCGGCGCGCTCGGGTCGTCGTTGGGCATCTGGGCGTGGAGCGTATGGCAATGGCCCGGCGTGTGTACGGTTGGACTCGCGCTCGGGTGCGTGTCGGTGATGATTCAGGTGCGGCCGCAGATGGCGGGTGCGGCGCAGCGGGAATGATCGCGTGCGGCGCACCCGCTCTCAACGGCGCGGTGGTATGCACCGCCATGTGATTGCCACGATTAGCAGAAACACGACATACGCAACCGCGAACATCCAGACGGGGAAATCGTAGTAGAGCCAGTGGCTCACCCAACGCTGCACGAAACCTTGCTCGACCGTGCCGCCCGTGCGCAACCGGTCTTCGAGCACGGTGAGCGGGCACGGCACGTCGAGCGCTGCGAGAATCGCGACGACGCCAATGGCCGCGAGATGCAGCACGCGAAAAGCGCGATTGCGCACCCAGGCGTATTGCAACGCTGCGCCCGCCCAGATCGCCATCAGTCCGCCGACGATAAACAGGACGATCAGCGCATGCAACACGAGCACTGCGTCGGCCAGCCAGGTCATGACGTTTCCTGCGCGCTTCTGTCTCGGCCACGTTCGCATGACATGCGGCAGTGAAGAATCAGGCCGATTACATTCTCCCTTCGCCAAGGAATTGTGCAGCGTTTCGGTCACCCGTGCTCGACGTGCTTGCGGCGCACGAAATTCCGTGGCGCAGCGAAAACCTGTCGATCCGAAATCCGTGGCTTTTCCAACGCGTCAACGATGCGCGCGTTTGTGTCCGCGTGTGCAAGTCAATCATCAGGCTCGATGTGCTAGCCTGAATCTTCATCATCCGAGGTGATCCGGCGAGGCGCACGATGGAACTGAGGCATCTGAGAATGTTTTGCGCAGTGGCCGATTGCGGCAGCTTCACGGCAGCGGCTGAAAAAATCCATAACGTTCAGTCGAACGTGACGATGCGCATCAAGGAACTCGAAGCGGAATTGAACCAGCAGTTGTTCATCCGGCAAAAGAACGGCGTGGTGCTCACGTCGGCGGGACAGATTTTTCTGGGCTACGCGCAACGTATCCTTCAGTTGACGGACGAAAGCCGCAACGCGCTACTGGACAACGCATCGCCGCGCGGGCTGCTGCGTCTCGGGTCGATGGAAACGACGGCCGCGATCCGTTTGCCGAAAGTGCTGGCGAAGTATCACGTGCAGTTTCCGCAAGTTCAACTGTCGCTGATGACGGGCACGACGAACGAGTTGATCAAGGCGGTCGAATGTCATCGGCTGGATGGTGCGTTCGTCGGCGGCTTTCATCAGAGTTCGTCGCTGCATCAAGAAGAAGTCTTCGAAGAAGAGTTGGTCCTCGTGAGCGGCATCGAGTTCGAGTCGCTTGCTGCGCTCGCGAAGCAGATGTCCGGGCAAACCGTGCTCGCGTTCAGGACGGGCTGCTTCTATCGTTCGACACTCGAAAACTGGTTCTATCACGCCGGCATCATTCCGGGCCAGGTAATGGAGCTAGGCACGCTGGATGGAATCATGTCGTGCGTCGCGGCGGGAATGGGGATTACGTTGTTGCCGCGATCGGTGGTGGAGAGTCATGGCGCGCGGCATGCCGTGCATTGTCACGCGCTTCCGTCGCAGTTCGCGCATGTGAAGACGGTGTTTATCCGTAACAAGGACACTATCGTCACGCCGGCACTCACCGCGATGATCGATCTCGCGCATGAGCAGTTTGCGGTCGACGTCCATGTCAAGACTCCGCCTGTGGGAAACATACTGACTTCAGCGCTGGGTTCTGTCTATGCGGCGTGACGAACCGGCAGCGGGTGCCTTTCATCGGTAAGTGTAATCAGCGGCGGAATTGCGGACACCTATGTCCGATATGTCCGGAACGCCGGTCCATTGATGTCCAGTGTCGGCCGATCCAGAATCAAGCAACGCTTGACTCTCGATTCCAGGCCTCACATGACACCCACCTACACAACTTCATCCCTTCCCGCGCCCGTGTACTGGCTGGCGCTCGGCGCTTTCGCGATCGGAACGGAAGGCTTCATGATTTCTCCGCTTCTACCCGGACTCGCGACCGATCTGTCGGTGACGATCGAAACAGCAGGACAGTTGGTGACAGTATTCGCGCTCGCCTACGGCCTCAGCTCCCCCGTCCTGACGGCGTTGAGCGGCAGCATGAACCGGCGGACGTTGCTGCTCGCCAGCATGATCGCGTTCGCGCTTTCCAATCTGCTCGCGTTCGCAGCGCCATCCTTCTGGGCCTTGATGGGCGCCCGGGTATTGCTGGCGCTCTCCGCCGGTCTCTATGTGCCGGGCGCGAACGCGCTGGCGAGCGTCATCGTGCCGCCCGAAATGCGCGGCCGCGCAATCGCGGTGGTGAACGGCGGCATTACGATTGCGATCGCGCTCGGCGTTCCCCTTGGCGCCGTCATTGGCCATGCGCTCGGCTGGCGCATGACTTTCGCGGGTGTCGCGGGACTGGCGGCACTCGCGGTGGCTGGGTTGTTCATCGGCTTGCCGCGCGATATCGGCGCCGGCATTCCGGTTGCGACGCTGCGCGAGCGCATCGCGATCGCGCGCAAACCTGTCGTGCTCGCGACGCTGCTCACGACCACGCTCTGGGCCACCGGCGCGTACACGGTTTATACCTATCTCTCGCCGTTTCTCGCTGAAATCACAGGGTTGGCCGGCGCACAGGTCGGCATGGTGATGTTCATGTGGGGGCTTGCCGCTGCGATTGGCGTCGTGTCGGGTGGCACAGCAAATGACCGGTTTGGACCTCTGGCCGTGATCGTTCCCACGATCGCGCTGTCAGGCCTCGCGTTCGCCACACTGTCGATCAGCGCGCGCTTTCTGTCGCCGGGCGCTGCACTCGTGCCGGTGATCGCCGCTATCGCGCTGTGGGGCGTCGCGCACTGGGCGTTTTATCCGGCACAGCAGGCAAGACTGATCGACATTGCTGGTGTGAAGGTCGCGTCGATTGTGCTGTCGCTCAACGCTTCGTTCATGTATATCGGCTTCTCGATAGGCGCCGCGCTCGGCGCGCTCACGTTGGCTCATGCCAGTGTGGGAAGCCTCGGGTGGGTGGCGGCAACGTGTGAGTTGGCGGCGGTGTTGCTGACTGTCGCGATTATCGCGCGGCCGGCGAGAGTGAATGCGGCTTGTGCTGCCGTCGAATGAAGGCTCACGTTGGCGGGGCTGAAGGTGGCCTTCGCCCCTTCTCTTTCTAAACGGAGCGCCGTGGACTGCTCACCCACCGATCGAGCGTGACTCGATCGTCGGTTCATCAAACCCGTAGAACTTCGCCGATGTGCCACACGCGACGGCCCTTCGCTCCGCCTCATTGGGCAGCAGTGACCGCAGGGCGTCGAGCGTGCGGCCAAAATCCTGAGTTGCCTCGAACTGCGTATGCGGCCAATCACTCCCCCACATCAGGCGATCCACGCCGAATGCTTCAGTCAGAAGCCGAACAGCATCATGTGCAAAGCGAGGTGTTGAGTGCCCACCCTCCGCGAAGCTCCAGTTTCGATAGGCTGCCGATATCTTGACCCACACCTGGCCTGTGCTCGCCAGATCGAGGAGTCGACGAAAGCCCTCGTCATCGACGCCGAGTGCAGGGTCCGGCCTGCCGAAATGATCGACGACCACATTCAGGCCTTTATCCAGCAGCGGCAGGACGATACGCTCAAGACGCGCCGCTTCGGCGTGGACTTCGACATGCCATCCAAGCTGACGAACATGTGCGAGCGTTTCCAGTGTCAGACTCGTTTCGATCGGGAGATCGGGAAGCCCGATGAGGTTCAATCGAACACCGACGACACCCGCCCGCGCCATCATCGTTAGCGCGTCGAGCCCGCAATCCGGTTCGACGACCGCGACACCGCGAAGCCGTTCAGGCGCGCGTCGCAAAGCGGCCAGCAGATAGTCGCAATCCGTGCCGAGAAAGCTGGGCTGCACCAGCACGCCGCGCGACACATTGTACGTATCGAGTTGTTCGAGATAGACATCGAGCGGCGCGTCGTAGTCGGGCGCATATCGGCGCTGCCGGGCAAGCGGCAGGCCACGCTCGAACACATGCGCATGTGCATCGATCAAGGCGATTTGGGAAAGACGCTGCGCTGCCTGTTGCTCAAGTGCGTCCGAACCCGTTGTTTCGATCATTGGCATTATTCTCCGACAAAACTTGCCCGGCTGTCGTCAGAACGGCCGCGCATCAGTGCCGTTGCGCCTGCGTCAGCGTTCCCGTAGGTCCGGCCTCGAATGCCGCTTCGCCGAGTGCGCGGCCGCGCGTCTCGGGCAGCATCAGCACGGACAGGACCACAATCGAGTAAGCCAGTCCGGCGTCAATGCCGATCGCCGTTCCAAGCGACATATTGGCGGACATATGGCCCACGAGCACAGGAAAACCCGCCGACACCACGCGGCCGAAGTTATAGCAAAAGCCGACACCCGTACCCCGCATGCCACGGGGATAAAGCTCGTTGAAAAGCGCGCCCATGCTGGCCGGGATACCCGCTGCGAAGAACCCCAGCGGAAAGCCGAAGAACAGCATGGCGAGATTGCTGAGCGGCAGAAACAGATACGCGACAACCGTCAGCACGCAGCAGATCGCAAAGATGAGGATGGTCCTGCGTCGGCCGATCCGGTCGAGCAAATGCGCGCTGACGATGCATCCGCAAAAGAACGCGACGATGACGACAGCAAGGTAAGCGCCCGTGCCCAACACCGACAAGTGGCGCTCCGTTTTCAGAAAAGTGGGGAGCCACGTCATCAATGCGTAATACCCACCATGCGCGCCGACCCCGAGCAATGCGCCGATTAGCGTCATGCGCAGCACTTGCGGCGAGAAGATGCCAAAGAACACGCCGAACGTCGAACCATCGTCGCTTGCCCGAACGTCGCGCGCAGCCCGCGCGGGCTGCACGGGCTCCTGCACGCCGCGTCGAACGTAGAGGATCAGCAGCGCGGGAACGAGGCCGATCCCGAACATCACGCGCCATGCCGTCTCGCCAGGTAGCCACGAGAACATCAACGCGTAGAGCAGCACAGCGGCGCCCCAGCCGACGGCCCATGCGCTCTGCACGCTGCCCATCGCCTTGCCGCGATGTTCGGCACGAATCGTTTCGGCCATCAGGACCGCGCCCGCCGCCCACTCTCCGCCGAAGCCAAAGCCCTGAAGCGTCTTCAGAATCAGGAACTGCGGATAGTTCTGCGCGAACGCGCAAAGAAAAGTGAATATAGAGAAGAACGCGACGGTCCATTGCAGCGTCTTCACGCGGCCCAGCCGGTCCGAGAGCATGCCGGCCACCCAGCCGCCCAGCGCCGAAGCCACCAGCGTCACACCGCTGACCATCCCCGCTTGCGTCCGGCTGATCGACCATTCCGCGATGATGGCTGGAATCACGAGACTGAACATCTGCACATCGAGCGAGTCGAGTGCCCATCCGCCGAAACACGCCCAGAATGTCCGACGCTCGTTGCCGGACACCTCCTTGAACCACTTGAACATTGCCGTCTCCTGCGTCGTGTATCCCATCGTGGGGATCGAATCGTTATGGGTTGCCAGGTCTTTCGGTGTCTAGCGGATCTCGGCCTGGTAAATGAATTCGCTTGCGGGCCCGCGCGAGCGCCGCCATTCCAGCGGTTGCCTGTCATATCCATAAGCGAGCCGTTCGATCACGACGGCGGGCGTACCCGGCTCGATGCGCAGGAGCCGCGCGTGAAGCGGACCGATCGCCTCGACAGTCAGCGTTTCGGTTGCCGACGCGATGACCTGGTTGCACTGCGACTCATACACGGGATAGAGCAGATCGCCGATCTCCGTCAGTTCGAGTTGTGCGAACGCGGCGAAGCGGTCGAACGGAAGCCAGATTTCTTCCGCGAGCATCGGCACGCCGTCGATCAGCCGAAGACGCGACATCTGAATGACCTTGGCGCCATTCGGGATTTGCAAGGTCGCGGCGACGGCCGACGGTGCCTCCACGACCTCGCGGCGCAGGATGCGGCTCTCGGGAATGCGACGCTCGCCCTGCCGGGTCTGGAATCTGAAGAACCGGAAGAGAGAACTGTCGAAGCTCGCGCGGCGCACAAACGTTCCGCGCCCCTGGAACCGCTCCAGCAGCCCTTCTGCGACCAGCAGATCGACGGCTTTACGAACGGTGCCGACGGCGACGTCGTAGCTTTTCGCGAGCGCCTGCTCGGTCGGAATGGCTTCGCCGGGCCGCCAGTGGCGGGCAGCGACCAGCGCGACCATTTCGTCGCGCAAACGCTGGTAGCGGGGCAGTCGATCATCGGCGTGCATGCTTTCCTCCGTCAAATTCATATATATGTTTGCATGAGTTCCTTGCTTTGACCGATCCGGAATTACCCTAATCACCCGGTAATTTGTTGACACGGCGGGTTTATACCCATTGTTGGCGTGCAGAATTCAACTAAACATATATATGAATTTTTCACTGGAGACTGGTTGTGGCCCAAACCCTGACAGACGAGCAGATCGTCGTGAAGAAGATCGCGTGGCGGTTGATGCCACTGTTGATTGTCATGTTCCTGATCGCCTTCATCGACAGGCAAAACGTCGGTTTCGCCAAGCTGCAGATGGTCGGCGCGCTGGGAATGTCCGAAGCCTCGTACGGATTGGGAGCGTCACTGTTCTTCATCGGCTACCTCCTGTTCGAAGTGCCGAGCACGCTCGCGCTTCATCGCTTCGGCGCGCGTTTGTGGCTCGCACGCATCATGGCGACGTGGGGCGCTATCACGGTCGCGATGGCTTTCACGCATTCGATGGGCGTGTTCTATGTCTTTCGCTTTGCGTTGGGTGTGGCGGAGGCTGGCTTCTATCCTGGCGTCATCTTTTATCTGACGTTGTGGTTCCCGCAGAGCCATCGCACGCGCATGCTGGGCTTCTTCACGCTTGGCAGCGCACTGGCCAACATGCTCGGCTCACTCGCGGGCGGCCTGCTTCTGTCGTTCGACGGCAGCCTCGGCCTTGCAGGCTGGCAATGGGTATTCGTCGCAACGGGCGCACCCGCCATCGTCGTCGCGTTGATCGCCTTGCGTTTCCTGCCGGAATCCATCGAGCGCGCGCGGTTTCTCTCCAGCGAAGAGAAAAACCTCATCACCGCCGCAATCAGGCGCGAGGCACCGACCGAGGCTGTATCCGAGCACCCATGGCGTGCCCTCATCGACAAACGCGTTCTGATGTTCGCGTGCGGCTACATGCTGATGTCGACCTCGCTCTACGGCGTGACCTACTGGATGCCGACGCTGCTCAAGAGCGGCGGGGTTTCGCACTCGCTCAATGGCTTGCTGAACATGATTCCGTGGTTGCTCGCCGCGCTGCTTCTGCTCTGGTTGCCAGCCAGACTCAAGCGCGAAGACGTGGTGCTCAAGGCGATGGCGATGGTGGCCGGTGTCGGCGTGATCGGCTTCGCGCTGAGTCTCGTCTTGCCTGGTCTGCCGCTGCGCTTCGCAGCACTCGTTCTTGGCGGCGCATGTATCCCGCTGCTTTACCCGTGTTTCTGGTCGCTTCCGCCGCGCTTCTTTACGGGCGCGCGCGCCGCCGCAAGCATTGCGGCGATCAATTCGATCGGGAATCTCGGCGGCTTCTTCGCGCAGAATCTGATGCCTTACGTCGGGAAGCTCGCGGGTAACGCCAGTGCGCCGATGCTGGTGCCCGTTGTCTGCCTGACACTGCTCGGAGCTGGACTGTCGGTCGCGTGGGTCTCGAATGGGCGCAGCACACGCGCGCGGGTTGCCACAGGACAATAAATTCAGTGTCAGCTCCAACGGCTCTTTGTACAGATAGTGTGCCTACCCTTTACGGGGTTGCGCACACTATCTGTTCACTGGGCAAGTTGCACTCAACAAGCAATAGCGCCGCAAAGCTGTCAGATGGTTGTTAGCTTCACGAAATGTTCTCAGGCGTCACAGGTGTTGTAACCGAAGCGATCTGGACCCCCGTCGCTCGCGCTGAGAGAATGCGCAGACTCGCTACCAACCGGAGATCGACTTGTGCCCTTGAGCGGGCCTGCCGGCAAACAGCGCAGTTGTAGAAGTGACATGTTGTTTACTCATTTATCTGACATATCAGATAAATGTCGATGACTGGCACAACCGACTCGAAGGGGTCCATTTTGAGTAAACAGCTTATCCACCGTGCCGGGAGTAACGCCCCTAACAATGGAATCTTGCGGACGCCGTGGGGTTACATTGCCCGCAGCATCGCACTGGTTGTGCTGGCGGTTAGTCCGTCGGTCATCTGCGCCTATCTTGCGCAAACCTCAGCACATTGGAGTCTGTTTGAACGGTCCGGATCGATAGTGACAATCATCGGCCTGCTATTGGCATCACGCCACTATTTTGCATACACCGTGACTGATCTGGTTGTAGCTCGCACAAACGAGGGCGCCGGATTCAAAGCCCGTAAAGTTCTCAGCGACGTCCTGGCTGCCAGGCGTGGACTAACGCTGTCGGCGTTTGGGACGCTCATTTGGGGATGGGGAATATTTCTGCGGTGGTGGAGTTTCGCCCTGCTGGCGCTCTGGATGGCATTTGTGATCTACCGGGTGTTTCGCGATCCAGTCTTGCAACGCCGACGCGACAACGTGCTGCCGCGCGTGACGAACGTCGATAAAAGGTTCCGAAACAAGCCCGAACGGCGCAGGCGAATGATCCCTGATAGCCGTCCGCAAACCGACCAGACGTCGCTGGCAATCGCTTTCGAGGTACGGCGACGTCGGCGGCTCGCGCGGACTCCTCATTGATACATCCCATTCGGCAGCCGGCCGTGATACGGCGTATCGCGGCAGTGCCCCCACGGCCCCAGCCAGTATCCCGGCGGGCATGCATAGGTCGAAACGGGTGCGGCGGGTGTCGCATAGACCACGGGCGATTGCACGACAACAGGTGCCGAATAGCGGCATTGGCCCCAGACGTTACGCCACCCTCCCGGCCCACAGCCCTGCGCGGCTTCTGCAGTGCCGATCGACAATGCCAGTGCCGTTGCCGCTACTGCGATTGATGCAATGTGCTTGCGATTCACGATTCGCTCCTGTCGCGTGGTTTGAATTCTGTTGCCGACAGAAACGATTGTGCGGATCGACTCTTAGCAAAGAATGAGTGTGTATCGTGCAACACCCACCGACGCTGTTCCGCTCATTCAGCCAACTGCGTCGAATACAACTTCATTAACCACTCGATAAAAATGTCGACCCGCCTTGGCCTCGTCCGGTTAGGCATATACACAACGGAAACCGGCCGGGGATTCGAAGGATAGTCTCGCAACACCATATTTAGCCGACCCGCTCGTACGTGGGCATCGAGTATGAAGGTGCCGCCCTGTATCAGCCCGAGGCCCGCCAGCCCGCACGCCACATAGGTATCGGCGTCGTTCACGAGGATCGCGCTCTTCAGTGGAACGGTACGGACCTCGTCTCCGTCGATGAACTCCCAGCCTCTGATACGCCCTGACTTCATCGCATAACTGACGCCGATATGATCGCTGAGGTCACTCAATGTAACGGGCTCGCCATGCGCCCGAATATAGTCGGGCGATGCGTAGGTCAGCGTCTTGTAGATACCAACCGTCTTGGCGATCAGTCCCAGTTCGCTCACCGGTCCCACGCGCACCGCGCAGTCAAGCCCATCTTCAATCAGATCGGGGTGTTGATCGGCAATGCTGATGTCGAGTTGAATGTCGGGATTATTGGCGAAGAAATCCGGCAGCTGCGGGATCACGACGGACTTCGCGACCAGTGAGGGCATGCTCACACGGACCTTTCCGCTATTGCTTCCCTTCGATGCCTGCGCGTCCGCGTCCATTTCATCGAGGTCTCGCAGAAGCGCCACGCAACGTTCGTAATAGCGAATGCCCGCATCGGTCGGCTTGCTTCGCCGCGTCGTGCGGTTCAGAAGCTTCACGCCCAAATCCGACTCCAGAGCCTGAACCATACGCGTGACATAGACCGTCGACGTATGCAGTACTTCGGCGGCCCCCGTGAAGCTGTTCGATTCGATCACCTTCACGTACGCCTTGATTGCAGAGATCTTATCCATCGTACGCTTGCGTATCGCCTTTTATGTTTCGACAATTGACCCGCAGTGCCGTGTCCACTTATCGGGCAAGGCGAATCAGTGTGATCGTGCCCGATTCGCCCTTTCGCCGTCTTATTCGTCGATCGCCGCGTGCAGGTACTTCTCCTGACGCGCGAGGTGCATCGACTTGTAGCCCGGCGCGGTCGACGCGGTCGCCTCAGGTCCGATATAACGCAGTGTTGCAGGTGCCTTCACGATTTCCAGCAACTGCTCCATGACGAAATTCCACGAACCCTGGTTCTTTGACTCTTCCTGACACCACACCACGCTCTTCAGATTCGGATAGCGCTCCAGTTCCGAACTGATCTGCTTCGCGGGGAACGGATACAACTGCTCAACGCGAATCAAAGCGATGTTGTCCTTTCCGGATTTGCGCCGACGCTCGAAAAGTTCGTAATAGACCTTGCCTGAACACAGGATGACCCGGTCGATCCTGGACGCCGCTTCCTTCGTCGGCGATTCGGCGAGGATCTCGTTGAATCGTCCTTTGGCGAGATCATCGAGACTGCTGACAGCCTCCGGGTGGCGCAGAAGCGACTTCGGCGTCATCACAATGAGGGGAACGCGATCGTGCAGCACCGCCTGCATCCTCAGCAGATGGAAAATCTGCGCTGGCGTGGTGGGCTGGCAGACGCGCATATTGTCCTGCGCACAAAGTTGCAGATAGCGCTCGAGGCGCGCAGACGCGTGCTCCGGGCCTTCGCCTTCCTGTCCATGCGGCAGCAACATCGTCACGCCACTACGTTGTCCCCACTTGGCAGCGCCCGCCGACAGGAAGTTGTCGATCACGACCTGCGCCCCGTTTGCGAAGTCGCCGAACTGCGCTTCCCACAGCACGAGCGCATTTTGTCGAACCACCGAATATCCATACTCGAATCCCAGAACGGCCCCCTCGGACAACACCGAGTTGGTGACCGAAAACCGCCCCTGATCATCCGACACATGCTCCAACGGAACATAAGTGCCCTCTGCCCGGCTCGAACGGTTCTGATCGTGCAGCACTGCGTGACGATGGCTGAACGTACCGCGTTCGCTGTCCTGACCGCTCAGGCGCACGTCGATTCCTGCGGAAAGGAGTGACGCAAAGGCCATATGCTCCGCCATACCCCAGTCGAGCGGACGTTTGCCTTCTGCCATATCACGACGAGCAGACACCACTCTTCCAACAAGCGGATGCAACGAGTACTGATCCGGAATACTGGTGATCTTCAGCGCGAGCTTTTGCACGAGGTCCAGCAAGGGCGGCGCGTAATAAATACGGCTAACGTTTCCATCGAGCAGTTGTGGCCAGTTCTCTTCTTCGTTCTTTTGAGCGGCCGGCTTTTTCTCTTCGACGGATTGTGCCGTGTCGAGACGCTCACGGTAGTCGTGAACATACTTCTCCACGTCTTCCGCCGTCAGTATCTGCTGGTCCACCAGTTTCCTTGCATAGAGCGTACGAACGCCAGGGTGACCCGCAATGGAGCGATACATCATCGGCTGCGTGATGTTGGGCGTGTCCTGTTCCTGGTGGCCGTGGCGGCGGAAACAAACCAGTTCGATCACGACACTCTTGTTGAACGTCGCGCGAAAGTCGATGGCGAGACGCGTTGCGGCGATCACAGCCTCCGGGTCGTCACCGTTCACGTGCAGCACGGGCGCCTCGATCATCTTCGCAATGTCGGTGCAATAGAACGACGACCGCACGTCTCTCGGGTCGGAAGTCGTGAAGCCGACCTGGTTGTTCACCACCACATGTATCGTGCCGCCCGTTCCGTAGCCTCGCGTGTTCGACAGGTTCATCGTCTCCATGACGATGCCCTGGCCTGAAATCGCGGCGTCGCCGTGGATCTCCACCGGCAGAACCGCGCTCGCGCCCAGACCCAATACTTCGGCGCGCGCGCGAGCAATACCTTGCACAACGGGGTTGACGACTTCAAGGTGCGACGGATTGAACGCCAGCGTCACTTCGGCAGGCCCGGTTGCCGTCGGAAGCAAGCCGGTAAAGCCCTTGTGATATTTCACGTCTCCGGCCGGAAGAAGGTGCGCCGTCTTTCCCTCGAACTCGTCGAAAAGCACAGCCGGCGGCTTTCCAACAATATTGACGAGAACGTTCAGGCGTCCGCGATGCGCCATGCCGAGAATCGAGCTTTTGACGCCCTTCGTCGCACCGTATGCCACCAGTTCGTCCAGCAGCACGATGAGCGACTCTCCGCCCTCGAGCGAGAAACGCTTTTGTCCGACATAGCGGGCGTGCAGATATTTTTCCAGCCCTTCGGCAGCAGTCAGACGTTCGAGAATGTGCAGTTTGTCGCCGTTATCGAGTGCAGCTTTCGAACGCGACGACTCGAGCCGCATGGACCACCAGTTGCGCTGTTCCGGATCAGCCAGATACATGAACTCGGCGCCCAGCGTTCCGCAATAGGTTTCTTTTAGCGCCTGCATCAGGTCGCCAAGCGTTTGAACCTGCTCCGTAAAATGAGCGCCCGACATGCTGAACTTCGTGTTCATGTCCGCGTGGGACAGATCGTAATAGCTTGAATTCAGTTCAGGCACTGGCACCGGCGCGGTCCAGCGCAGCGGATCCAGATGCGCATTGCGAGTTCCAACCATACGATAGGCTGAAATCAATGCCTGTACGGCGACCTGCTTGCGGGCGAAACTCAGTACGTCGTTCTCCGAGCGCCCTGCCGTGCGCGTCTGCTTCGCCAGTTCGACGAAACGCGAGACGACGGGTCCATGCGCGACGTCACCTGTATCCGATCCATCGACAGCCGGCACGTCCTGCAGCGCGTCGAAATAGCCGCGCCAATCCTCCGACACCGTGGTCGGGTCCGCAAGATAAGTTTCGTATTGCTCTTCGACGTATGGAGCATTGCCTCCAAACAGGAAGGAGGTCTTCCGATTCCGCGTAATCATGGTGATTCTGTCCTCAGTCGGGCTCGCACCCGATATCTGTCACAAATCCGAGCCAGACAGCACCTGCTGCTGCCTTGGCCGAGCCAACGCTTTCACAGGTACACGAAGACAAAATCCGACGCGAAAAGAGGACGCATCTGGCGCCATCCGTTCCGAGTCCAACTGTGCATTACCTCGTGGCTCCTGCCGCAAGGTCCCTGTGCCTGCCAGGATCAGTAGTCTCTTGACCGCTGATAAGAACAGTTTAGGTTGCGTGGATAGGTACCGTCGCTTTAGGTACGACGGTCTGGGGACATTCACCGCTCGTTTCTGGCCATCGTGTCTATGAGGCCAGAATTTCGTGTATTGGAAGGGTCGCTTGCGGCGGGGAAACGAGATGTTGCGTGTGGCCGAAGTTTGCTGATCTAGACCCGCTCGCTGATCCGCGCAATATCGGCACAAAGCCATTCGGCCAATTCACGGATCGCGTCTTCGTTACGCGAGAAGAAGACCCACTGCCCAACCTTTTGCGTTTTGATCAAGCCGGCCCGCTCGAGCTGGGACAGATGGCCTGACACCGTCGACTGCGACAAGCCGCTTCGAGCGTGCAGCATGCCCGCCGACACAGCTCGAAACGCGCAATACTCAGCTTCCGTAAAGTACGCGTCCGGATTGGCCAGCCACTGCAGTACTTTTCGGCGGAATGGATGCGCCAACGCGCGGATGGCTGCATCGAAGTCAATCGTCGTTTCGCTCGTGCTCATTGCTGACATATCCCGTGCGATGCCTCAGACGGCGTCAAAGAGGTCGAAGTGGCGGCCCACGAATACCTGCACCGTCTCAAGTACTCCTGCCGCGTCAAGACCATTCAGTTCAAGCAGTCTGGAGCGGTCGCCGTGCCGGATGAATTCATCCGGGAGTCCAAGACGCAATACGGGCACCGCGAGCCCTTCAGCCGCGATATGTTCGGCACATGCGGCACCCGCGCCGCCCGTCACCGTGCCTTCTTCGATCGTCACGATCACGTCGTGCGATCTTGCGACTGTCAGCAACAAGTCCTCATCCAGTGGCTTGGCGAAACGCATGTCCACCACCGTCGCGTCGATTTCTTGTGCCGCTTCCATTGCGACCGACAGCAGCGGCCCGAATGCCAGGAACGCCACGCGTTGATCACCATGTTCACCCGCTGAGCGGCGAATGATCCCCTTTCCAAAGGGAAGAATCTCGTTCGTGTGTCCGATAACGTCGGAACCTGTCTTCGCACGGGGATAACGGACGGCGCACGGACCCGGATAGGCGAGCGCCGTGTTCAGCATCAGATAACACTCTCTCTCATCGGACGGTGTCATCACGACCATGTTGGGAATGCAACGCAGCGCCGCGATATCGAACGCGCCAAGGTGAGTTGCGCCGTCGCCTCCCGCTATACCGGCGCGATCGACAGCGAACAAAACGGGTAACTCTTGCAACGCGACATCATGAATCACCTGGTCGTAGCCGCGCTGAAGGAAGGTTGAATAGATGGCGACGACTGGCCGCATTCCTTCTGTCGCGAGGCCGGCGGCAACAGTCACCGCGTGCTGTTCAGCAATACCCACGTCGATGTAGCGATCAGGATATCGCTGCTCGAATTCGACCAGACAGGAGCCTTCGCGCATCGCGGGCGTGATACCGATGATTCGATCATCCTTCGCCGCCGAATCGCAAAGCCACTGGCCGAATACCTGGCTATAAGTGCGCTTGCCACCTGCGGATTGAATCACTCCATCGACCAGATCGAAAGGGCCCGGCCCGTGGTACGCAACGGGATCGAGTTCCGCGCGTTCATAGCCGCGTCCCTTCTGGGTCACGACATGGATGACATGCGGACGCACGCGAGTCTTTGCGTCTCGCAGTACGGCAAGCAGTGTTGGAATGTCATGTCCGTCGACGGGTCCGATATAGTCGAGACCGAGCGCTTCGAATAGCGAAGATCCCTCGTCGCGCCATTTCCCGGTCAGCGATTGAAGATGATCGTTCAGGCTGCCGACGGCGGGTGAAATCGACATTCCGTTGTCGTTCAGGATGATCGTCAGCGGCAATGCCTTGCAGGAACCTGCGTGATTGAGCGCCTCGTACGCCATACCCGCCGATAGCGCACCGTCCCCGATGATTGCCACAGCGCGCGCGCCACGATTGCGCAGTGCCAAAGCCATGCCGACGGCCGCCGATATCGACGTCCCCGCGTGCCCCACGCCGAACGCATCGTAGGGGGATTCTTCGCGCGTGGGAAAGCCTGCCATTCCGCCCACTTTGCGCACGCTTGCCATTCCCGCTTTGCGGCCGGTCAAAATCTTGTGCGGATAGCTCTGGTGACCGACGTCCCATACCAGACGATCGTTTGGTGTATCGAATGCATAGTGAAGTGCAACAGTCAGCTCGACCACGCCGAGACTCGACGCGAAGTGGCCGCCCGTCGCCGATACGCTTTCAAGCAGAAACTCGCGAATCTCGTCCGCAACACGCTGGAGTTCGCTTTCTCCAAGACCCCGCAGTCTTGATGGCGAATCGATGCTGTCAAGTAAACTCATTACATTCCAATCCTGATGTTCAACGGGGCAATCAGGGTCTTCCCAACGCCCGCCGTCTCCAATACTAAGGTTTCGGCGCGGTGATCTTTGGCCATTGTTCAACGACCACAGGACAAGTTTCGAAAGCGCGTGCTCACGCTCGTACGAGGCTCGATTTCGAAGCAATCTGGCCTGAATCGACGACAGAAAATGTTCAACCTCAACGTCGATTCGTGACCTAATCAGCGGTGCCGCGCGATATTTCATCAACTTCCACTAACCGCATGTATGCAGCACCGGAATGAGTATCTGAACGACGAACATGTCGACGGTTTCATAGCCTATTTATCGAGTGTCCTGTCCGGCCACACCCGAATCAATTTCTCGGCGGCGTTTCCGAGAAACAGGCTGCCCTGTCACTACGAGATGCAATGTCGCGGAAGGGTCGAGCGAGAAGCGGCCAGGTCCCTCTATGTCGTCGAGGCAGAGACGCTTGAACAGCTATTCCGCTTTTACTGGTGGAACCACCGCTTCTACGACGAAAACAGAAAAGAGGTCGATGAGGTACGTTCGTGCGTACAGTCCGCGATCGTCGAAGAAGACAGCGAGTTCGCGCTTGAGTTGACACGTGCCGCGTGCCGGAAGGTCATGGAATGGGGGTTCGGACGCGGGACGCGCGCGAATGAAAGCAACGTGTCCTGGGCGATGAGCCAGGGCCAGTCGCTTATCCAGGTGCTGCGCAATGGCCGCGAGGCATTGTTGTCTGATGCTCCGGATCTTTCTGTTTTTAACCGTAACCCGAATCCATCGACGCACTGGTCAAAGATGAATTCCGGTTGGACCAAATACTATTCTTTTGCCTTACCCGCGCATGTGATTTACGACAGCCGGGTCGGCGCTGCGCTTTGTTATCTCGTCAGAAGATACCTCGAAAGCATCGAAGCCGAATGTCGGGTTGGTGCGGTTCCGGAAAGCCTCGCATTTCGTTGGGCGCCTGGCCAGGGAGAAAGAAATACACGCGATCCATCGTGCGGGCCATACAGGTTCGCACGACTTTCCGGCGGACCGGCAGGATCGCGGGAATGGGCGCGCGTGAATATCCAGGCGAACTGGCTTCTCTCCGCTGCCGTCAGCAGATCTGGTGCGATGTGGTGCTCCGGACCCGAGGGTTTCAGACGCGTTGAAGGCGCCCTCTTCATGCTCGGCTACGATTTGAGTCGCGTCGAACGTTCACAAGCCCACGATGACACCGAGCCCACAAACCTGTCCTTCCAGTGGTAGCGAGGATTGCGGGCCGTGCCGGAGCACGGCCCGCATAGCAACACCACAAGCACGCTGCTAGAACATATCTGCAACCTGCTGACGCCCGGCACCTTCCCCACCCGCTTTTTGACGATTCCGCGAAGGGATGAACGGCCCGGTGATCATATTCGAATAGCTCTGGCCTGGCCCAACCATTGGATAGACATCGGCGTTCTGGTCGATCATGACCTCGAGGAAAGCAGGCCCGTCGAAATCGAGGAAATCCTTGAGCTTCGCGTCCAGTTCGCTGATCGCATCGACGCGACAGGCAAAACCAAACCCGTCGGCCTGTGCCGCCATCACGAAGTCCTTGCGGTGAAGCGTCTTGTCGCTGACGCATAAACGGCCTTCGTAATACAGATGCTGCCACTGCCGGATCATTCCGTCGCCGAGATTGTTGAGCAGCAGTACTTTGACTGGCACGCCGTACGTGCTTGCCGTCTCGAGTTCGCCCACGTTCATGCGGATACTGCCGTCGCCGTCGATGTCGATGACGAGGGCATCCGGTTGCGCGAATTGAGCGCCAATCGCTGCGGGCAAGCCGAAACCCATCGTCCCCATGCTCCCAGACGTCAGGAAGTTTCGCGGCTCGACGAAGTCGAAGAACTGCGCAGCCCACATCTGATGCTGGCCCACACCTGTGCTGATGATTGCGCGCCCGCCCGTGATTTCGCTGAGCCGCTCGATGACGTACTGCGGCTGAATCATCGGACTATGCCTGTCGTAGTTCATGCCGTAGGCCCGCTTGAGGTCCTGCACGTGTTCGAGCCACTCAGAGGGCGCTTGCACATCACGACCGTAACCCATCAGCGACAGAAGCGCGTCCTTCGCATCGCCGATATGAGTCCAGTGCGCCCGCTTGACCTTGCCAATCTCGGCCTCGTCGATGTCGATATGCGCGACATACCGTGCGCGGGGCGCAAATGCTTCGGGCCGGCCACCCGCGACCCGATCATCGAACCGGGCGCCGACGGCGATCAGAAAATCGCAATCTTCGACCGCGTAATTCGCACACGCGGCGCCGTGCATGCCCAGCATGCCCAGCGACAGTTCGTGCTTCACCGGTATCGCGCCGAGTCCCATCAGCGTCGTCACAATGGGGACTTTGTAGCGTTCGGAAAACTGGCGTAATTCTGCCGTCGCGCCCGCTGCGATCACGCCGCCGCCGACATACAACAGCGGCCGCTTGCTCTGCGCGAGAAGATCGAAGAATTCATCGCGCTTGTCCTCGCCGAGATCAGCGCCTTTTGCCACCATTCGAAGACGGTCCGAGTAGCCTCGAAATTGCAGTGTCCCGTGCCCCTGGTACGTTCCCAACCAGTTCTGGATGTCCTTGGGCACATCGACGACAACGGGACCAGGACGACCGGTGCGCGCAATCTCAAATGCCGTCCGCAGCGTCTGCTCCAGCTTCGTCGGATCGGTAACCAGAAAGACCTGCTTCGCAACCGCCGACATGATGTTGAATACGGGCGCTTCCTGAAAGGCATCGGTGCCGATCACGGCACGCGGCACCTGTCCGCAGATAAGGACGACGGGAACCGAGTCGCCGTTGCAGTCGGCGATCGGCGTCACGGCGTTCGTCGCCCCTGGACCCGACGTGACCATGAATACGCCGACTTTTCCGCTTGCACGCGCATAACCCGCGGCCATGAACCCTGCCGCCTGTTCATTGGCAGGAACAACGAGCTTGATCTGACGCTCGGGATTTTTCTCGTGCAGTTCGTTGAAGCGAAAAACAGCGTCGTACGTCGGCAGGATCGCGCCGCCGCTGTATCCGAACACGGTATCGACGCCCTGTTCGCTGAGCACGCGCAAGATGATGTCGGCGCCCGACATCGGCTCGCCGGCGTTTTCTGCTTTCTGGAAGACTTGTGAAGCGACGTTTGGGTTTCGGGTCATGGTTGTCTCGAATGGAACGGGCGCTGATCGTTTCAGCCGCCCAATTCAAAGGCCAATCTCCCTTCCAACTCGAGAACAGCGTATGTTCAGCACCAGCTTGCGGACGTTCGACCTGACGGGTTCTCCGTGCATAGCCAACCCATCCAGCACTTTTGTGATGTGCAACCGGAAGAATTGCGAGGGGGTTTCGCTTTCATTGTGACAAGCATTGCGCGCGAGGGATTGCCCAACAGGCGCATTCACGGGCCAAACTGAGACCGTTTTCGGCCATCGCCTTCGCCGGCTTTCTGGCGCACTATTCAAGCGGACGGCAGCAGGAAATTAAGGAAAGCTGATTCTGCAGTTACTGACAAAAATAGCAAACCAACCTGCAAACCTGGCATTCCGGAAAAAATACATTTGAGATTTTCTAATCACGACACAGTGACGGTGAATTCTTACGATAAGCTAATCGACTGCACGTTACCAGGCTTCATGGCATTGCGTGATGCGTTGTAGTGGAGCGTCCAACACGGTTAGCCGTGGGCGTGCTTACAGTCAATGAAGGTCACGAAATGAAAGTCGCCGTTGTCATATTTGATGGTGTGCAAGCCCTGGATGTCGCAGGCCCACTGGACGTGTTCGCCGAAGCGAACACGTTTCTGCCTGAGCATCAGCGATATCAGGTCTCTTTCGTAGGATTCGAAGCGGGCATGGTAACGGCATCCAACGGGATGCAACTCGCCGTGCCCTTCGGCTATGCGGATTTCGACACGCAATGTGACCTGCTGCTGATAGCGGGTGGACCGCAGCTGCCCGACTTTCGTCCGCCGGTCCAGTTTCTCGACTGGTTGAGGCGTCAGGCGAACGGCGCGACCCGGTATGGCTCTGTTTGCAATGGCGCGTTCCTGCTCGCACATGCCGGGCTGCTCGATAGCCGCGACGTGACGACCCATTGGGCCGATGCCGGCCGCCTCGCCGACGACTTTCCTCAAACGTGCGTGCAGCCCGACAGGATTTTCATTCGCGACGGCCGCCTGTTCACTTCAGCGGGCGTTACCGCGGGAATCGATCTGTGCCTGTCACTGGTGGCAGAAGACTGGGGGCATGAACTGGCCGTGCGCGTCGCGAAACGGCTGGTCGTTTATATCCAGCGTGAAGGTGGGCAGTCGCAATACAGCCCTTACGTCGGCGTGCGCAAGGATGATGATCCCATCATCGGCAAGGTGCAGCGTTACGTGATGGACCACATTACGGACGTGCTCTCGATCGAGCAACTTGCCAGCGCTGTTTCCGTCAGTCGACGCACCTTCTCGCGCCTGTTCGCCAAATATGCAAAGGTGACGCCGTCGGCATTTGTCGAGCAGGTCCGCGTGGATACGGCGAGAAAGCTGCTCGAAGAAACGGATGCGCCGCTCAAGACCGTTGCGTTCAAATGCGGCTTCCACAGCGCCACGCATATGCGTACGACGTTCGCCCGACGGCTCAATGTGACGCCGAAACAGTATCGCCAGCGCTTTCGTGGCGAAGTGGACGAACACCCGTTGGAGCTTGACGCGGTCGCCGAATGAACGGCGTGGTTCTTCAAGCTCGCGGGCTGCGTCATACTCCTGCGGGTCTTACCCGACACGTGTCTCACACGTGGGGTCTAACGAATCGTCATTGAAAGGCCTGCAATCTCCATGGCTCACCCTGAATCGCTTCAAGGTCTTCCGGATATTCTCGATACAGGCTTATCGGTGGTGTTTTGCGGGATCAATCCAGGGCTAAGTGCGGCATCGACAGGTCACCACTTCGAGGGCCGTGGAAATCGGTTCTGGCGAGTTCTTCATCTGGCGGGCTTTACGCGCGAACAACTACGCCCCGAAGACGACCGTTCATTGCTGCAATACGCGTGCGGCTCGACGACGGCAGTATCGCGCCCCACAGCGCGGGCGGAGCAGTTGTCCCGATCGGAAATCAAGGCGGCTGCGCCTGAATTCGAGCGAAAGATCACACACTACGCGCCGCGCTATGTTGCCTTCCTTGGCAAGATGGCGGTCTCCGAATTGATCGGCAAACGCGACGTCGATTGGGGGCTTCAGTCGGTCACATTCGGCGGCGCAGGTGTCTGGGTATTGCCCAATCCCAGCGGCCTGAACCGCGCGTTCAGTCTGGATGCGCTGGTTTCCGCGTATCGAGAACTTCGTCTCGCAGTTGATTCAGTGCATTGCGCAATTGAATCCTCTCGCACTAGATGAACTACGCTTTACGGTTCGGCCAGATCGGCGATTGCACTGCCTGCGTTCACTATCTTCGGCGCATCGACGAATTGAAGGTGTACGTTTCTGCGTAACGTTTCAGTCACGAATTCGACGAAAGAGCGAATCTTCATGCTCGTGCCCTTTCGCTCGACGTGCAGCAGATTCACCGGAATCGACTCTGGCTCAAACGCTGCCAGGATTCGTTGCAGACTTCCACTGAGCACTTCGGGCGCTGCCTGGTAAGAAAGCAATTGCGTTATCCCCACTCGGTCGACGGCCGCCATGACAGCCGCGGGCGCCAGATCGACGATCATGCGCGGACGAACCCGAACGGGCAGCCTCAAACCGTTTTCGTAGAACAGCCATTCGAGCGGATGCGTCACGCCCGTAAAGGACACGCAGTGATGGTCACTCAGTTGCCTGGGATGAACGGGCTCCCCGAGCGCGTCGAGATACGCCGGCGCTGCGTAGGTTCGGCGGCTCACGGCGCCCAATGGCACGGCGAACACTGAAGAATCGCCAAGATGACCGATGCGAATCGCGATATCCACCCCTTCCTCGATCAGCCGCGTCGTACGGTCGACATAGACGACATTCACGCTGACGTCCGGATAGATATTCGCGTAGGCGTTGATGAGCGGGGCTATGAACCGTTGCCCAAACAAGACCGGTGCGGAGACTGTCAACGTGCCCACAGGCTTGCTTTGCTCAGCGGCGATATTCGATTCCGCGTCAGCGATGGTATCGAGTACTCTGCGGCACGCTTCGAGGTAGAACATTCCCGCGTCTGTGGGACGGATCGAGCGGGTCGTCCGCGCAATCAGCTGTGCGCCCACGCGTGTTTCCAGCGAATTCAGCGCCCTTGAAACCGTGGGAGCCGACATACCGAGCTTCTCTGACGCGCCGGTAAAACTGCCTCGATCAACGATGGCGACGAACACCTCCATCTCGCGAAATTTGTCCATCGTAATTCCCGACTTCAATTCTCGAAGCGATTGTAGATGCGATTTTCCGCGTCACGTTCAGCGTGGCGCAATTCGCGCACTGAATGGCCCATAACCTGGCACATGCGCGCTTCAAGAGACCGGGTTCATCTCCGACAATGGATCTAGTCGCCTAACATTGGGAGCGGTAATGTTTCGGTTGAAGCTCAGATCGACTCTGTTGAAGATCGGTGTGTTTGTCGCAGTGGGCGGCCCGCTTGCAGCATTTAAGGGACTGCTCTCCGGTGATGAAGAGATAGCCCCGTATGTGGCGGCGGCCGTCGTCATCGTGATAGCGGGCCTGGTCGTGTTGCTCAAGTCGACCCGTAGTGATGACGCGTGATAGCTATGGCCGGTCGCAAAATGCACCGGCCACGTCGGCGGCTATGCTTCAAGAATGGCCACGTTGTAGTCTTCGTCCTGGAACGCAACGAAGAATTCTTCAGGCATCAGCCAGGAATCCACGCTCACCGTATTCGCATCGACATTGACGTCGACTTGCGCATCCGCGTCAACGCTCTTCATCGCGCGCTGGATTCTGGAGATATCGTCAGACTGAATTGCTTCTTTAACTGAGAATTTCATTTTCGCTCACCAATCAATAACGGTTAATCAATTGCAGGCTGTCGGATTTATTCGACTTGATTTGATTCTATCCGGCACCCACATTTCCGTCGACGCACATAAGACAACTATGTGTTTCAGATTCAGATTGGTTTACGCAGAATCTATTTTACGGATTACTGCAAATGCAGTGACCTCAGCCCTGAAACCCTTCATCTGGGACGAACAGCGGCAATTCCCGTCAACCCTATGACGATATGCCCGGATTGATCAAATGGAAAAAGTCAATTTCCATTTGATCGCCAAAAAATCCTTACAGAACGGGCATGGCCAGATTTCAAAATCAAATGGCCTAAAACGTTACATACGGCGACTTTTGGAAACCCTACTCAACTCCTAGAATTAGTCAGGTCATCGCGCGGTGAATTCACCGCGGCAATTCCGGGTGAATTAACCACGTAAATGGTCAAGAGGTCATTGCAAAGGTCTTCTCCTGGAACACCTGAGGTCTCCGTCAGCGTCCATCGTCTGAAGGTCCATCCCAGATGCGATGCGTTGTTGAGGACTATTTGCCGAGCGCACCCCTATGACGAGTGTCAATCCCTCGACGACTGAAACGGCCGGCCCGGTTGTTGCGTCGTCTCCTGCCCCGTTGCCTGCAGCGCAAGCGCCGACGCCCGCGCCTCAGGCACCCGCGCAAGCGGAGATGTCGCAGCGCCTGGCCATTGGTCTGAGTGGAATGCTGCTCGCGTCGCTACTGGCAATCGTCAACGAACAGGTCACCGCGCTTGCCATGACCGACGTGCGTGGCGCGCTCTCCATCGGACACGACGACGGGAGCTGGCTGACGGTCCTGTTCGAAGCCGCCAACGTGTCCACGATGATCTTTGCACCGTGGTTCGGCATCACCTTCACCTTGAAGCGGTTCACGATAGGTGCGGTGGTGGCCTCGATGTTGTTTGCCTTCCTTTGTCCGTTTTCGCCGAACCTGTCCACGTTTTACGTGCTGCGCGTGCTTCAGGGCGTCGCTGGGGGCTGTCTGCCGCCCATGCTGATCATCGTGGCGTTGCGCTATCTGCCGCCCAAAATCAAGCTGTATGGGCTTGCGGGATACGCGCTCACAGCAACCTTTGGACCTACGATTGGCACGCCGCTCGCCGCGTTGTGGACGGAGTATGTCAGCTGGAAGATGGCGTTCTGGCAGACCGTGCCGTTCGGACTGTTGAGCTGCGTGGCGATCCAGTACGGCCTGCCGCAAGATGCCGTCAAGCTCGAAAGGTTCCGGTCGTTCAACTGGGTCGGATTGTTCACGGGCGGCCCGGGTGTTGCCATGCTCGTCATGGGCCTGTTGCAGGGCGACCGGCTGGACTGGCTGAATTCGACGTTTGTCTGCGTGATGCTGTTCGGAGGAACGCTTCTTTTCATCGCGTTTCTCGTCAACGAGTGGTATCAGCCGGTTCCGTTCTTCAAGCTGCAGTTGCTATACCGCAGAAACTTCTCGCATGGTCTGTCGACGCTCGTGGGCGCCGTGATGTTGCTGGTCGGTGTCGCTGTGATTCCCGCCCAATTCCTTGCGATGGTCCACACCTATAGACCGCTTCAAACGGCACCGCTGGCGTTGCTGGTTGCCATTCCGCTGCTGATTACGCTTCCTTTGACAGCCGCACTGCTGAACATGCGCCGGATCGATTCGCGGTGGATCATGGCCTTGGGACTGTCACTGGTCGCGACCACGTGCATTCTCGGAAGCTTCATGACTTCCGAGTGGGTTCGCGAGAACTTCTACTGGCTCCAGTCGTTGCAGATCGTGGCGCAGCCGATGGTGATCGTCGCCATCCTGATGGGTGTAACAACGGGCTTGCCGCCGACGGAAGGCCCTTTCGCTTCCGCCATGTTCAACTCGCTCAAGGCATTCACTGGCGTTGCGGCAACGGCGCTGATCGAAGGCCTGGGCACGGCCCGTGAGCATTTTCATTCGAGCATGCTGGTCGACCATCTGGGCAATAACGCATTGATCGCCAGTCAGAGCATCGACGCTGCTCATGGTCTCGGCGAACTCGCGCATCGGATTCACGAGCAGGCCGTGGTGCTCACTTCCGCCGACCTCTATCGCGTGATGGCGGTGATCGCCGTTGCCGTTCTGCTTCTCGTACCTGTGCTTCCGGTGCGCATCTATCCGCCGTGGTGTACGACACCGCCGTCCAATCGCTAACCATTGATTCATATGTCATTCCTCACCCGAATTCCCCCCAAAGTGGTTCGTATCGCCGCGGTCGTGGTCGTGCTGGGCGTCGTCGCCTGGGGTTGTACGAAGCTGCTTGCCAATCCGGACTACGAATCCACCAACGACGCCTACGTCGCCGCGGATTTCACGCTCGTCGCGCCGCGTATCGCCGGCCAGGTCTCGGAGGTACTCGTCGAGGACAACCAGCAGTTGAAGGCTGGGCAATTGATGGTGCGTATCGATGATCGCGACTTCCAGGCTGCGTTGCTGACTGCGCAGGCCGACGTGGCGGCCGCAAAGGCATCCGTCGCGAACTACGACGCCGAGATCGCGCGTCACCCTTCACTCGTCGATCAGGCGCGCGCCACGCTGCGTTCCGACGAAGCATCGATCGATTTCGCACGCGCAAATGCAGCGCGCTACCAGAACCTGTCGGAGTCCGGCGCGGGCACGATGCAGGAGCATCAGCACGCCTCGAGCGCGCTCGCCGAGCAACTCGCGCAACAGGCGCATGACCGTGCTGCGCTCGCTGCGACCGAACAGAATCTCGACGTGCTGCGCACGCAGCGCGACAAGGCTGCCGGTGCGTTGGCACACGCTGAGGCCGTGCTGGAGCAGGCCAGGCTCAACTTGTCTTACACGGAGATTCATGCGCCGGTGGACGGCAAGGTGGGCAGGCGTTCGGTGCGGGTCGGCGCGTTCGTTACACCCGGCGCGTCGCTGCTCGCGATCGTGCCGCTTTCGGATGCCTATGTGGTCGCGAACTTCCAGGAGAACCAGATCACCAACATGCGGCCTGGCGAGCGTGTGCGGATCAAGGTCGACAGCTTTCCGGGCGTTGTCATCCACGGGCATATCGACAGTCTGGCTCCTGCTACCGGCGTGAGCTTCGCGCCGATCGCGCCCGACAACGCGACGGGCAACTTCACGAAGATCGTGCAGCGCGTGCCCGTCAAGATCACGATCGATCCGGGCCAGCAGGCGGCATCCGCATTGAGCGTGGGGCTTTCTGTCGAGGCGGAAGTCGCGGTTAGCAAGCACGGCGACGCGACGATCGCGGGAGCGGACAACAAATGAACGCGCGCGAGTTTTCCATTCGTACGCCCGCGTTGGCAGGTTTGCTTTGCTTTGCACTGAGCGGCTGTCTGGTGGGCCCCAATTTCGAACGTCCTACCTCGACCACGCCCGATGTCTTCAATCGTACCCAGACCGCACAGGCGCCGAGCAAGGCGGCTGAATCCGAGTTCAATCCGGATTGGTGGCTGCTGTTCAACGATCCCACGCTGAATGCGCTCGAGCAGAAACTGGCCGATGCAAACCTCGACGTAGCGGCGGCCTCTGCCCGTCTGCGGCAAAGCCGGGCCGAGCAGCGCGTTGCAGGCGCCGCGGAATATCCGACACTCACGGGCGCCGCTTCGTACAACCGCGAGCGCGGTAGCGAGAACGGCATTCTTTCGTTGCTTGGCGTCTCGCCGACGGAAACCCAGACGCAATCGGCTTCGGGGAGTGCCCCACTTGGCGTCGCGCCGTTGCCGGGTAGCAAAGGTTCGCCGGCTTACAACCTGTATCAGTTCGGTTTTGACGCGTCATGGGAAGTCGACATCTGGGGTCGGGTTCGACGCAGCGTCGAAGCCGCGTCTGCATTGACGGATGCCTCATACGAAGAGCGAAACGCGGTGTTGCTGTCGGCGCGTGCCGAGCTCGCGCGCGACTACATTCAACTGCGCGACACACAGGCTCTGCTTCAGATCGCTCATCAGAATCTCGAGATTGCACGTGACGCCACGAAGCTCACGCAAACGCGCGTACGTGAAGGCGTGACGACCGATCTCGACGTGGCCAACGCGTCCGCACAAGTCGCGACGATCGAAAGTCTGATTCCGACGCTCGAATCGCGCAGCGAAACGACGATCAATGCGATCGGCGTGTTGTTGGCCGAGCAGCCCGGCGCGCTGCGACAGATGCTCGCCGAGACACGTGACGTGCCAGGGCTTCCCAATCAGGTGCCGATTGGATTTCCGTCCGAGCTGGTGCAGCGCAGGCCCGACATCAGAAAGGCTGAGGCACAGTTGCACGCGGCGACGGCAGCTATTGGTATGGCGAAAGCGGACTTTTATCCGCGCATCTCGCTGACTGGCAGCGCCGGATTCCAGAGTCTTCAACTCTCGAATCTCGCTGATTGGGCGTCGGGTCAGTTTGTCGTTGGACCGTCGATCACGCTTCCGATTTTCGAAGGCGGACGTCTCAAGGGAACGCTGCAGTTACGCGAGGCCCAACAGCAGGAGGCGGCAATCGTCTACAAACATACCGTGCTTCAGGCCTGGCGCGAAGTGGATGACGCGTTGATCGTTTATGACGCTGAACAGCGAAGGCATGATCGACTGGAAGAAGTCGTGAGCCTGAATCTGAGGGCGCTTTCTATCGCGCGTCAGCGGTATAAGGCCGGCGCCGTCGATTTTCTCGACGTGCTCAATGTGCAGAGGCAATTGCTCGACGCACAGCGCAATCTCGAGCAAAGCAAGGCCGACGCCGCCGCCAACCTCATCACCTTATGCAAGGTACTCGGTGGCGGGTGGGAGTCGTCGTATGCGCAAAGGGATGTGCGCCATTGAAGCAGCGACGACGACGCACGCCGCCTTTCCCCTTTATTGATTTTCTTAAGCCGTGGACACGCTTCTGCGGCAGGTCGTCCTTGGAGAGCATGATGAAATTGTTGTTTCGCACCTTAGTCATCGCAACGGCGCTCGCCGTCCCCGCCTTGTCACAGGCTCAGGAAAGCAGTCCTCCCGTTCAGTCGCAGCAGAGCAATGCGTCGGAATCGGGCTACGGCGGTAGCGTGACTGGAAAGGACCAGGCCGGGTCGCAGAAGAAAGCGGGGGGTTTTTGGCATCTTGGTGGCGGCAGCGCGTCGGGTGACAACTGTGCGGGTCCCATCAGCTACTGCAGCATCTTTTTCGGCAGCTAAATGCGAGGTCGGTGACAGGGTTAGCCGTCGGTCGGGGATGCAATAGCCCACGACTTCGCCCGGGGTCAGCCAGCGAACCCGACGCACCCAGGTTCATCAGCGATAATGCACGGCATCTGGTCAACTGGAATCTAACCCGGCTATTCCGGCCCTAAGCGTCCACGAATGTGCCGGCGACCCTGCCGAGTATGAGCAAAACAGCAAATCAGCAGCGCCGCATCGACGCGATGCTTCGCGAAGCCGTGGCGATGCAGCAAAACGGTGCGCAGCCCGAAGCCGAGGAGATCTATCGCGAGATTCTCGCCCTGCGCCCCATGCACTTTGACGCGATCCAGCTGCTCGGCGCGCTGTCGTTACAGGCGGGGCGCATCGACGAAGGTGTCGGGTTATTGCAGAAGGCTGTGTCGATCAACGGAAAGCAGGCACCGTTGCACTCGAATCTCGCATACGCCTATAACGCGCAGCGGCGCTTCGGCGAAGGTTTGGCCAGCGCGAACCGCGCGCTGGCGCTGCAACCCGGCTTCCCCGATGCACTGAACAATCGTGGCAACGCGCTGGCGGGACTCGACCGGCCAGCGGAAGCGCTCGCGAGCTTCGACAAGGCGCTCGCCTTGCAGCCCGAACTTGCGCAGGCATGGAATAACCGCGCCTGCGTGTTGCGCGACCTTGACCGTCCCGCCGATGCGCTAGCGAGCTGCGATCAGGCGATCGCGCTGCACGCCCGTTATGCCGATGCATGGAGCAATCGCGCGAACGCGCTGAGCGACATGAACCGTCCGCAGGACGCGCAAGCGAGCTATCAGCGCGCGCTCGAACTCGCCCCGGCATTCGTCGATGCCTGGAACAATCTCGGCCTCACGCTCGTCGATATGAAGCTGCACGACGAAGCGCTGCAGTCCTACGAGCGAGCGCTCGCGCTGGACGCCGATTGGGCCGAGGCGCATTGGAACTACGCGTTGTGTCTGCTGCAAATGGGTCGGCTCGAACAGGGCTGGCGCGAATACGAATGGCGTTGGCAGCGCCATCGCATCAAGGCGTCTCAGCGCAGCTTTGCACAGCCGCTGTGGCTCGGCGAATTTCCGCTCGAAGGCAAAACCATTCTGCTGCATGCGGAGCAAGGGCTGGGCGACACGCTGCAGTTCTGCCGCTATGCGCCGCTCGTCGCTGCGATGGGCGCACGAGTCATCCTCGAAGTGCCGAAGGAACTGATGCGGCTTCTCGCGGCGCTTGGCGGCGTCGCTGAACTGGTCGAGCAGGGTCAACCGTTGCCAGCCTTCGATTGCCATGCGCCACTGCTTAGTTTGCCACTCGCGTTTGGGACGGACCTCGCGAGTATTCCGTCGGGGACGCCCTATCTCTGTGCGGACAATGCGGATGCGCAGCGCTGGGCGCAACGGCTCACCAGCGACGGCGCGCCTGCGATGAAGGTTGGGCTTGTATGGGCGGGCGGAAATCGTCCGCATGTCGCCGAGCTGAGGAAGACCGATGCGCGGCGCTCAGTGAGGCTCGACACGCTAAGGCCCATCTTCGATGTGCAGCATGTGCGCTTTTACAGCCTGCAGAAAGGTCCGGCCGCACAGCAGTTGCGCGAAAAGCAGGCGTTCGGCGAGCGGATCATCGACTACACCGATGAACTCGATGACTTCGCGGACACGGCTGCGTTAGTTGAAAACCTCGATCTCGTCATCACGGTCGATACCGCCGTTGCACACCTCGCAGGGGCGATGAATAAACCGGTATGGATCATGAACCGCTTCGATACGTGCTGGCGGTGGCTGCTCGATCGCACAGATAGTCCGTGGTATCCGGGCGTTCGGTTGTTCAGGCAACCAGCGCTCGGTGACTGGGATAGTGTGGTGAATGAGTTGCGTGATGCGCTCAGCGCGGAGAGTTCTTTGGTGGTTTGAAGGGGCGGTGTGGGATTTGACGTGACGCTGTGGGCGTCGACAAGCCGACTACGCGCGGCGAGATCGTTGATTTTGCGGGACACGGATGTAGCATATCAAAACATGCATGTGAAAATACCGCTGTCCATTCAAAGCGCGGAGTTCTTTGCGTTCGAGTGCAGTCTGTTCGAAGTGCTGTGGAGTGCGAGCACACCCGATCGGTTCGATAAGCCCGTCTGAACCGATTTCGTTCGCTCCCGTAGCATGGAGTGCTAATGCAAACACGCGGACCGGAAAGATAAGTGAGCCCGCGTGCCGGTGTGGCCGATGTCTCCAAGTGGCAGTGCTGCCGCTCCTGGCGACCGTACCGGCGCACTAACAATTTGACGAGTGAAGTCCGAGAGGCGCCCGGTAGCCACCATTACGGCTTCCAGGCGCGCGATCTCACACTGACGTCAAACGTCGCATTCGTGATACCCGGACGAGGGCGCGGCCGCCGATGGATACGGCGACCAATGCAGGAGAGGTCCATGCTCATCTTGTTCGCGATGTTTGTGAGGGCAACTACAGCCGCATCGCGCGCACGCTCGCCACTTCCTGCTATTGCCCTTGATGAGCGGACGCTCTCGTCTTAGAGCCGCTCAATGGAGCGATGGTACCGAACAGTCCATTGGTCTCCTTGTTAGGGCCTGCCGAGAAGTACAACGTGTCCGGACTCGAGTTGCGGCCGCCACCGAGTGTCAGAGCCCACAATCCGTCGATAGCCAGCGGGTTGCCGTATGGATTCTCCAACTGATCGACAAACGTACCGTCATTGTTGAAGACATTGATTCGGCCGTTGCCGAAGTTGCCAATCAGGATCTTGCCGCTGAAGCGGCCGAATGCAAACGACGCGCGCGTGACTCCCCAGGGCGAGTCGAGCGTCCCTCGGCTGGCGAAGCGGCGCAGCAGGTGGCCGTCGGTATCGAATACATCGACGAATCCATGACCGTTACCTGCAACATCGTCATGCCTCTCAGCGTTCTGCTGGGCATATGTGACGAAAAGGTCCCCATCGATGTTCGCAATACCAAACGGCGCGTAGCCAGCTGGGATGTTCGGATCGGTGAAGTTGCCGTCCGTCGTCGCGGGCATGAACAAGCCCTTCGTACCGCCGCTTGGCCCGAATACATCGATCCGACCCGAGCGAAAGTTCGTCGCAAACAGGAATGCTCCTTTCTCGTTCACACCGAAAACGAGACCCTTGTAGACGGCCCCGTTGGCGGCGGATGGAGAGGACGAGTTATCCACCGCGATCACCGCGTTGTTCGCCGGATTCAGCCCGCCGGCCCAAGCGGAAATCGTGCCGTCCTCGGTCGCGAATATAAATGCGGCCGGGATAGTGGTACCCGGCACGAGAAACGCCGGTGAAGGATTCCACACGATTCCGGTCGGCGCGGCAGGCGTGGCATTGGCTGAATTGTTGGCAAGGACGGGATGACAGGAGGTGGCCGGTATGACATTGCCTGGCAGCGGGATGGAGACCTGCAACGCCACCTTTGCCCCTTCTCCGTCATACAGCGTGGAGCAGCCTGTCGCATTGTCGTTGACCCAGAATGGACTTGCTGCCGGACTAAAGGCAATACCCCAAGCGTTCTGTAATACCCCGTCGACCTTCGGGGCAGCGCCTGCCAGGTTGGACACGAGTGGTGTGACGACGTAAGCATCATCGTCAGCGGCATGCCCGATTGTGAAACCGGCCGCGAGAACGATTACGGCCACTGCTTTGAGACCCCACGAGACCTGCGACATGGTCACCCTCCTTAGTCTGACTGGTGAGAGATTGTTCCGCGAGTTGGTGCCGCAGGTGGCTAAACGACCGCTGTCCTGCAAATATTCCCCTGTTCTTCAAAAACCTCCACTTGTCATCCGGTCGTATGGCGCGACAGGGGTCCACAGCAGCTGGTTCAACAAGATCACGATGGGTTGCGGAAGCACGGTGCTTTTCTGCAAATGCGCTTGACGAGCATGCTGTTGCAATTGCCGCAATACGCCTCCGAAGTCGACCGTGGGAAAGATTCTTCGCTGCGAGATGCGCTACGTCGAATGATGGCGGTACGGAGCGATGAGAGAGTGGCGCGTTGGTGATCCAGATAGCATGTCTGCGAACCGTTAAGCCACTCGAATCGTTTGGGCGCGCCAGCACAGCGCGCACCAGAAAGCGACTTCCCATGCGACATCGGGCGGAATATTTCGATGCCCACTCACGTTCTATCAGCGAGGTTCGCCAGCACTGGCGAGCACGGGTCCGTCATCAGCGATGAATTCACGCGCGCAATGCGTGCAAGCCTGCTCGTGCCGTTGCGTGAAGGCGAAGCTATGAGCGCCGCGATAAATGGTCTTCAGCGGCCACGACGATGACGAGGGTTCTTACCCATGCATATTGGTGAACGTGCCTGCTTACGCGCGGCGGTCATCAAGAGAACAGTTGATCCACGAGCTTTCGGGGCCGGTGAATCCCGCACTGTGGTTCGATCGGTCTTGCGGCAATGTAGCCCTTTCGAGGAGAAACATCATGATCGACAGAAACCATACTGTGTACGTGCTGGCGGCGATTGCGCTCGGCGTTGCGCCGCTGAGCAGCAATGCGGACGAGACGATCCATGTCAAGCTCACGGACAAGATGATTCAGCTCGATCCCGGCACAGCGAGTGCCGGGCGTGTCACGTTCGAAGTGAACAATGCAGCGAGCGGCGACACCGAACATGAGTTCGTGGTGCTGAAGACAGACATGGACGACGCACATCTGCCTGTCCACAAAGGCCAGGTCACGGAAAGCCGGTTCAAGAAAATGGGCGAAGTGGAGGACCTTGCACGCGGTTCGACCAAGCGCCTGTCATTGAAGCTTGCGCCAGGACACTACGTGCTGATTTGCAACAGACCGGGACACTATGAAATGGGCATGCACACATCGTTCGTCGTTGCGCGCTGAGGCGAAGCACGCCTGTTCCGCTTTTGCGGCGGATCGATAGCACTTGGCTCAATGGCTTCGTACCTGCTTCTCACGTCACTTAAATTCAGAACCTTAAGTTAACCTTAAAGAGAACGACGAGAAAGTTTCCATTGCCAACTGCAGCTTCTCGAAACCACCTGCTGCGCTAGAGCGTGAGAGGCACGCATCGTGCGGAGATCGCAGCACATCGGAGAATAAATAGTTTGTTGTCGACGACCATCATCCGACTTCGGAGATCTTCCAGGCGCTGCATGGAAGATCCCCGTTCTATCAAAACGATTACTGTGTCTTTGCTGCCTGCTCCCGCGACAAAAGCCGCTGCGCCTGAAGGTCACCGCGACCTGCCTCTTGTGCAGTCTGGACCGACGTCTCGCTTGCCTCGAGCATTGCGGCTCGTCCAGCATTGCTGATGCTCACCGTGTAAGACGGTGACGATGGAGTTGATGAAGACTTTGTGTCGGCCGGTTTCGTATCTGCTACCGATTGTGCGCTTTGGGTAGTACTGGTCGATTGGGCCATACTTTGCCCGATAGACTGGATTGACATATTCCTCTCCAAGAATTACGCCGTATTGGCAGATGGTCTATCGGCTTCTGAACTTTCAGCTTGAGAACTATATTTTTTTGAGATCGAGTCGCAGATAAGCGTGCCTTAACATTTGGCAATATTCGCCTCTAGCGCCTGCGCAGCGCTGGCTAATTTTGCTAGCGTAATTTCGAGCAGTCTCCATCGTAAGCAACTCGTTATCCGCTTCGCCGCCTGGTACGAATTCACCGACGTGACCCAGAATCCGTCGACCTGTTTCTATACATTCGCTGTACCTTCCGCCGGACTATCCCATCCTGCACAAGTTGATAGCGCCGATGGTTGCAGTCGACCGCCGGACCGAGCCGCTCGTCAATATCAGTTCAGTTATGATGTCTGCGGGCCCTTGCTCTTACACGGAGGCGCCAGAACCCTGATACAACGATCGTCCGACGACAGTGTTACATGCAAGTCAATAATGCCCGACGTTGGGCCCCACATGGTCCGCGCCGCTGGATCGTCGCTGCGGCAGCGCTGGCCGTCGCCGCTGTTGTCCGGCTGGTGCTTCATCCACTGCTTGGCCCGATCATGCCTGGCACGGCATTTCTGATTGCAGCAGTGCTGATCGAGTACTTCTGTGGCCTTACACCTGCGCTTGTCGTAATGGTCAGCGGATTGTGCCTCGCGGACTACCTGTTCGTTCCGCCTTACGGCCGCCTCGATATATTCGATCAGTCCGACATTGCATTGCTGGTGTCTTATCCGCTGATCACGTTACTGGTTATCACGCTGGTTGAGCGCTTGCGCCGCTCGCAATTCCGCGCCGAGTTACTCGCCGCGGTCGCACAGTCGCGCTACGAAATGCTGCTGCGCCACGACAATGAGCGCGTGCTCGCGCGCCATGCGACGAACGAGATGCACCGCATGCTGCATCACATCGCGCAGCACAGCCGTGAGCTGATCCTGATTCAGGCGCTGGAGAACAAGTCGTTTAGTGCGCCAGACATGGACGAAAGTGCTGCTTTCGGATCAGGCAGTGCGATTGGGGAAGGCATCGCGCCAGGTCCACGACACGCGGACGTTCACGACGACGATATTCAGCGCATCAGTAGCGGACTATCGCCCGGTCACTACCGGATCCGCTTTAAGTCGGGCGAACGTCACTGGAAACCCGTCGATTGCGTGTGCGAGCGCTTCACTACCCACGCCGGTGACTTTCTCGTGCTGCGCATCGAAGATTGATGATTGTGATCGGTTGACGGGAATCAGTACGCCGTAAAGAGCGCCCTCATGCGAAACGCCTGCAAGGACGCTGTATCCGGTCCAGTCGTATAACCGTCGAGGTGACTTCGTCACGATGGTTCTGGGCGTTCAGGAGGCAGCCGAAACCATTCGGCAGATGCGCATAACATGACACGCCAGCACCGTGCCAAGCAGAGACGGCGCGCTCCTCATCGCCCGACCTGGTGAGCCGAAAACGCTTACGACCCGCCGAAGAACACCGGCTTCATCCCACTCGTGCTGGCCGGACGGCCCATCTGCGACGAACCGGTGGTCGCAGGGCCGTAGCCGCTGCTCTGGCCAGCCGCACTTGCGTCGGTGGCCTGCATATTTGCAGGAAAGTCGACAGTATTCGCATTGGCCGGATTGTAGCCGGCTTGCTGAAGCTGAGCGATCTCTGCTTGCACTTGCGCGTGGGTCAGCGCCCCGTCCGACTGCGCCAATGATGCAATTGGCACACCAATCACGGCAACCGCGCAAACTGCGTGGACTAACGTCTTCATAATGGCCCACCTCTTGGTTAATGGCTCCGGCTGACTTGCGCATAATGTTTCGCGGTCAGTCCATCAAAGAATAGGCGAGGAACCATACAGTAGTCGTTCATTCATCGAATGTGGATTTCGGCGAGACGCTCGTGGCGCCTGTCGAGCCGATTCCGGTGTTCATGGTTGCTCAAGCTCATCGCGTGGAAGGACCGGCGCACGCGTAAGACCAGCCGGACAGGCAAATATCCCTCATCCGGGCTCCGGGATAAAATCGGCGTGTGGAATAAGGCGTCGTCGCGCCACGTTTACGAGTATGTCGATGCCTGCGTTCGCGATGAACCGCGCGACGCGTCCGCGATGCATCGGCATGCTTGGCATCTTCGTTAATAGCGCGGTTAATACCTCGCTGGATATCCCTCCGCGGGACTTCCTGCGAGCTTCGCCAAGAGAAATGACCATGAAGCGACTTCGAATGATTCTTGCGTGTCTCGTTTGCCTCGGAATGATCGTGGTTTCGGGATCCGCGGCTGCGGGCGACAAGAATCAAGGCGGCAACGGCGCATCTGGCAGCACAACCAATTCCTCAGATGGCGGTTATTGAGCGCCGCACGCCGAACTGCGCAGTCCGCCTATAACGGGTGCCGGCCGAAAACTTCGGCGTCATGCGAGACATTGTTGTGCGATACGGACCGGACGGTGATCGACGCCAACCACGCCACGCTTCGGTAGACGTCAACCGCCCCGGCGCTCTTATCCAGTAAGACGGCGGATGCGTCGATTTCGTTGTCCGCATTGCACGAATCGAACTGGCGTGCGGCGTGGGTGCGCATCAACCTGAAACACGTCCCGCGCGATTGCCGGGTCATCCACGTTCTCTGCAGATTCCTTGCCACAAAAAAATACCCACCGCCAGGTACGGCCGGTGGGCATTAATTCGCACCAAAAGTCAGGGATAACCTGCAACTTCTGGAACAATCGAATATTGCATTGAGTCTGGCGACATGGCAGTCCATGCGCCCGTAAACGAACAGGTGCTATGTTCAGTTTTAAGCGCCCGTCATGTCATCAGATGCGGCGCATCTCACCCCGCATTCACAGCGTCCTTGAACCCCTTGCCTGCTGTGAACTTGACGGTCTTCGCTGCCGGGATCGTGATGGCCTCGCCCGTCGACGGGTTGCGACCCGTGCGTTCGGCGCGAGCGCCCGTCGAAAACGAGCCGAAACCAATCAGCTGGACGGTATCGCCACGCGTCACTGCTGCCGTCACGACCTCGAGGATGGCATCAATCGCGCCGCCCGTACTAGCCTTGCTTTCACCCGTGCTCGCGGCGACGGCGTCGATGAGTTCCTGTTTGTTCATATGTGTTCTCCCTAAAAAAACTTCCGCTGAATGCGGGCTGGCGTCACCCTAACGCAGGTATGAGGTAGAAAGCAACTACGAGGTTCACGCGACGGTGTCGTGAGCGGAAGTTTATCGTGGAAAGCGCGTCGACTTCTGGATGACGCGTGCGGACCTGCGCCCCGCTTCTATAAGCCGCTTTCTGGCGAAAGCTAAGCGAAAATGGAGAAGCGGCTGACGGTTAGTTGCACGCCGTTTTTCGCTGATTGGCGTATTGCATCTATCCGCGCTGCGCCTTTCGAAGGCGAAAGGCAATGAAAGCCTCAGATCGGTGAGTATCGTCGCCTTGTGCCGTTACGCGTGCGGCCAAGGCACTGAATTGACACCCCGTACAAGATGTTCTTCATCACACGCCTGTCGCAGATATTGCGTTGCAGGCTGTATCAATCGTCTTGTTGGTGTCGATGTGTTCATCGGCCGTGTGCATGGGGCGTACGGTGACATTCGTATGCGCGTGCATAGTTCAGAGTTTTGCCAGATTGAGCGTCGGTGGCTTCACGGGATCACATTCCTTTGCAGGGTGCCGACGACCAGAAGGAGCTGATCATGAAATCGTTCGTTTTCACAATCGCGGCAGCCTCAGCGTTGGCAATGCCGATCGCCGCCTTCTCGCAGACCGATGCCACGGCAACGCGAGCGCAGGTACGTGCAGAACTGCAGCAATTGGAACAGGCAGGCTATGATCCCGCGAAAGGCGAAAACCCCAATTACCCTGCAGATATTCAGGCTGCTGAAGCGCGTGTGTCGGCAGCCAACAGCACGACTGGATATGGAGGAACCGCTTCTGTCTCGTCCTCGTCCGGATCTCGGGCAACGACCCATCCGGCCTCCGGAGACGAAATGCGCCAGATCTACTTTGGCGGACAGTAAGCCAGCCAACAACACCGGCCTGCTATGAGCTTTCTTCGGCTGTAGCACGCCGCGAGCGATCTGCCATCAGCATGGACCGGCCTGATCGTCGACAGACGATCAGGCCATTTCTTGTTAACGCAGCCTCCTTGCCGGACCACAGTCGATCGTCATGGGAGGCGCTCACGGCTTCATCGATGAACCGCTATTTGTCCGCCAGAGAAAACTCGATGTCCTGCGCGCCTTCCCACAGCACGAGTTTGCCGAACGCCTCAAGATGCTCATGGCCTTCGAGCAACGTAAAGAAGTGGTTGCCGGCAAGCTGACCCATTTTGCTCGCAAAGATCGAGCTGCCGTAGACGAACAGGAATTCAGTTTCGCTGAATCCGCCGGGATACAGAAGGATATCGCCGCGTGATGCGTGGCTGGTGTGATTTTCAAACGCGAGGCCGGTATCGAAGTCGCCCAACGGGATCCATACGGCTTCGCCGCTCCAGCGGGAATGAATCACTTTGTTCCTGAACGGCAGCAATTCAATGAACCGCTGGCAGGTGCGCGGTGCCTTTTCTTCTTCCAGCCGGCCGACGAAGCGGAACGGGCCGGCGTTCACGATGATCTTTTTCATGTTGTCGTTGAGAGTCGAGTACGCGATGAGGGCCGCCGGTCCTTGCCGACCGGGTGGAATTGAAAGCCGTTTCATGTGCAATTTGACGCTGTTACAGACGACTTGTCGAGCATAGTGACTATAGCTTGAGCATACGTGACAGTGTCCCGACCTGCTTTACAGGCTTCCCTAAGACGCTCCTGCACCCTATCGCTTCCGCCTGCGTCCGCTTGCCAGCGCGCGCTGAAGCGCCCCAAGTCCTTTGCGTATGTCCTGAACGCCGTCGAACAAAAGAAGTTCGAGATGGTCACTCAAGGTTTGCGTCATATCACGATAGTTCGCGAGAGCCGGCGACGGGATTGTCTGGATCTGCCGGTCATTCGCGAGTCGATCGATCATTGCAATGACGCGGTTGCGTTGCTTGACGTAACGGTCTTCCGCAACGCTTTGGCGCGCACTTCCCGCAGCCCCGTGTAGCACGAAGTATTTCGTGAGCTCGGACGACGTCAGTGTCTCGATGGCCCGCCATGCCCACCTCGCAGCAGATTCCGGATTGCTCGCTGGAATCGCGAGCAATGCACCGCCGAGCGGCGACAGGGGCACCATGTCCGATGCGTAAGTCGGATGAAGCTGCAGTCCCACGCGCCCGCCCTGTTGCAGCAACGCGTGACTATCGAGCACGCCGTAGCGGTTCGACCAGTGGTAGCACATAGCCGCCTTCCCTGCACCGAACAACCGCGCATTGCGCGCCCAGTCCAGACTACTCACACGAGAAGGAGAAAATGGAACCAGCGCGCGGAGGTATTCAATGACGTGTCGCCCCATCTCCGTATCGACCTGCAGGACGCCATCATCGAATTCTGCTGCGCCTTGCGCGCCGAGAATTTGCAGGAACGTTTCCGCGATCGGCAACCCCGGCGCTGCACTCCACGTAATGCCCGCACGCCCGAGGCGCGGCCGATGCATCCGCTCTGCGATACGAAGCACATCGTCGAAACTGCGAGGCGGGTCGAGTCCTTCCGCCTCCAGCAAGTCCTGCCTGTACCATAGAAAGTCCACGGTAGGCTGCAACGGAATGGCGTATAGCTTTTTGTCGAACCAGCTTGCCGCCCAAATAGCTTCGTAGAAGTCCGCTCCAGAAAAATTGCTTTCGGCCTGCAGGTTCTCGAGTTCAAGCAGATGTCCGTCCTTCGACAATTCCGCGAGCCAAGGGAACGGAATCGCGATGAGCAAGGGCTTCGTTTCATCCCGCGTGGATTTGTCCGTGAGCACCTGATCGAGCCTGGCGCGGTAGTCGACCTGCGGAAACGTCAGTATCCGCACGCTATGACCGACGAAGCGTTCGATATCCGGCCGGTTGCGCTTGAGGATGTCGAATACGGGGTCTTCGTAAGCGACGAGCGTCAACTCCACGATATCGTTGAACCCGGCACTCGCAGGATGCGGCCATGCAACGCCAGCATCACCTGCGCGACTGAGGTTGACGGCGTCAAAGCGATCAAGCGTGCCATCAGCCGTCGCGCCAACGATCATCCGCACCGTCTGCTCGGTGATTCTGTCCACGCGATCGAGCAACCATGCCGACGGGACGATGGTCGCCCGGCTACCCAGGCCCGATGTCGCGCGAAACTCGAGCCAGCCTTTCGCTTTCAAGGCAAATATGATCCGGCGCGCGCTGGTCCGCGGCAGTCCGGACAGATCGGCAAGTGTGGTGATGCTCACCGGCTGATCTTGCAGATGGCTCTGCAAGAGCGCTGACAGAACGGGCCAGACGGCCTGCGCCTCATCGCCGAGTTCACTGCGCAATATCTCTCCCGCCCGGTCGAGCACGGCGATGGCCGCGAGCCGGTCATGGGCATGCATAGCGTGTCTCCGTCCGGAAGAGTGTTCGTAAGCCAATGATAAACATGACAATAACCATTTTGGCGATTTTATTGCGGCGTTCGCGTGCTGCTCCTGCCCTACGATTCATCACAGACCGAAACCCAACCGGCGATGGACGAATCGAAACAGGAGACGAGCATGAAACGAACAGCAAAGCTGATCGCCGCGTTCGCGGCGTTGGCATTCAGTGCTAGCGCACTGGCGGCGGGCGCGAGGTTTGTCGTCGTGTCCCACGCGCCCGATGCGGACCCGTTCTGGAACGTGGTCAAGAATGGCATTGCCGATGCCGGAAAGGATTTCGACGTTTCCGTCGACTATCGCAACCCGCCGAACGGCGATCTCGCTGACATGGTTCATCTGCTCGACCAGGCGGCCGCGCGCAACTACGACGGCGTCGCCACCACGATCGCCGACTTCGATGTCGTGCGTGGCCCCGTGAAGACGATCGTCGCGAAAGGCATACCCGTCGTCACGTTCAACTCCGGCACCGCGAAACAGAACCAGCAACTAGGCGGCCTGCTGCACGTGGGCCAGCCGGAATATCTCGCGGGAAAGGAGGCTGGGGAACGCGCGAAAGCTGCCGGTATCAAGCGCTTCCTGTGCGTCAACAACAACGCGACCAATCCCGATTCATTCGAGCGCTGCCGTGGCTTCGCGGAAGCAATCGGCGCCGACTTCAAGACCTCGACGCTCGACTCCGGGAATGATCCCATCGAGGTCGAGAACAAGGTATTTGCAGCGCTGCACAAGCAGCCGGACACGCAGGCGGTGTTGGCACTCGGCCCGACATCGGCGGTGCCCGCGATGCGCGCCATTCAGAAGCTTGGCCTCACCGGCAAGATCTGGTTCGCCACGTTCGACATGACGTCGGAAGTCGATAAAGGGATCAAGGCGGGTGCGGTGAAATTCGCGATCGACCAGCAACCTTACCTTCAGGGCTACATCCCCATTGCGTTGCTCGCGCTGATGAAGCAGGAGCACACGCACGATATCCAGAAGGCAATCGCCACCCTGCAAGCCAATCCGAAATTTCAGCAACGTATCCGCACCTATGGACTCACGCCGCGCTTCCAGGCGAGCGGTATCGATACGGGACCCGGCTTCGTCACGCAAGAGAACGTCGGTCTCGTCGACAAATACGCAGGACAGTACCGTTGAATACACCACTGCCGTGCGGGCCGGCGTGTCACGCATAGGTCCCGGTTCACAGCGCCAATCATTGAGAGGGTCACCATGTTTCAACTGGCCGTATGCGCGGAAATGGTTTTTCGCGATCTCCCGTTCGCTCAGCGCGTGAGAAAGATTGCCGAACTCGGGTTCCATGTGGAGATCTGGGACTGGACCCGACATGATCTTGCCGAATTACAGCAGACAGGCGCAAGGTTCTCTTCGATGACGGGATATATCGAAAGCGACCTGATTACGGAAAGCGGGGCTCAGCGGCTAGTCGAAACGGCTGAGCAATCCATCGAGGCAGCGAGGCGCCTGCGCTGTCCTCGTTTGAATCTGCATGGTACGGGATTAGATAGTCAAGGATTGCCCGTGAAGCCGACTTCATCTGTGACGGGACCGATGTGGCTCGCCGCCGCGCGTACGCTGACTCGCATGGCGGAACTCGGGCGCCGCGCAGAAGTGGTGTTCTGCCTTGAGAACCTCAACACGGCCGTCGATCATCCGGGTGTACCGTTCGCCAGAGCCGCCGACACGCTTGCTCTCGTGAAGGCAGTCGACAGTCCGCATCTGCGCCTCAACCTCGATCTTTATCACGCGCAGATTGGCGAGGGCAATCTCATCGAACTCGTCCGAAGTGCATTGCCCTTCATTGGTGAAATCCAGGTCGCCGATGTTCCGGGACGTTGCGAGCCGGGCACGGGAGAAATCAATTACCCGGCAATTGCTCGGGCACTGTCACAAGCCGGATACCGTGGCACGGTCGCGATGGAGGCATGGGCCAGTGGCGACGATGAGCTTGCATTGCAACGGTTCCGGGACGCCTTTTCGATCTGACCTTACGAAGTCAATAGCCGTGAAACCGGACCTCTCGAAACATCACGGCCCATCGCTAACCTTCCTTGAATGGAACGATCTTTAATGCTAAACGTTGCCCTGCTGGGCGCCGGCCGGATCGGCCAGGTGCATGCCAAGTCCATCTTTGCGAATCGCGACTGCAAGCTCGTCGCGGTGTCCGACGTCGTCGCCGATGCGGCACACACGCTTGCCAGTCGATATGGCGCGGAGGCGCGTTCTGTCGACGCTATCCTTGGCGATTCCGCGATCGACGCCGTGCTCATCGCGACATCGACGGACACCCATTCTGACCTCATCGAGCGAGCCACGGCCGCGGGCAAGTGGGTCCTGTGTGAGAAACCCGTCGACCTCTCGCTGGAGCGCGCGCTCCAATGCCAGGTCAGGGTCGCGAATACAGGCAAGCGCGTCATGATCGGCTTCAATCGCCGTTTCGATCCGAATTTCGCGGCGCTCAAGCATGCGCTCGACGCTGGAGAAATTGGCAAGCCCGAACTGCTGTCCATCACATCTTTCGATCCGGCTCCGCCGCCCGTTTCCTATCTCAAAGGATCAGGCGGATTATTCCGCGACATGATGATTCACGATTTCGATATCGCCTGCTGGATGATGGGTGGAGCGCCGACGAAAGTCGTAGCGGCAGGCTCATCGCTCGTGGATCCAGAAATCGGCGCGGCCGGCGATGTGGACACGGCCGTGGTCACGCTGACCTGGAAAGACGGGCGCATTGCCGTCATCAAAAACTCTCGCCGCGCCGGATATGGATACGATCAGCGCATTGAGCTGCTGGGTTCGCAGGGTCTGTTGTCTGCCAGGAACGTCCTCGAAAATACCGTCGAAAAAATCACGAGCGAAGGCACGCTAACTGCGAAGCCGGTGTACTTCTTTCTGGAGCGGTACATGCGGGCTTACGAAGCGGAATGGGCCGCTTTTGTCCAGGCAGTCAAAGACGACTCCGCTATGCCCGTCACGCTTGAAGATGGCATCGCGGCACTCGCCTGTGCGGAGGCCGCGGCACGATCTGCGCGGACCGGGGAGATTGCGACGATCCTGCCGGACATGCTCTCGGCACGATGAGCCCGTCTGGCAAGCTTGATGGACCGTGCCTGTCTCACTGCAAAAAAGATCTGACAGGAAACGGAAAGCGTTCACAAACCTCACGACGTCGAGCTATCTGACAAATCGACCGTACGCAATGCATCTCCTGATCGCCCATACCTACGTTTTTGAGGTTTGACGAATTCCCGAAATCATCGATGCTACTGGGAGTGTCACGCACACTTCCAGACCATTGCCTGGCCGGTTGGCAAGCTTGATATCGCCTCCATGGGCGCGTATTACGGCCAACGCTGAAGTCAGACCAAGCCCCATCCCGCCTGTTGAACGGTTTCGGGATTGCTCGACCCGGAAGAACGGACTGAACACCTGCTCCAGCGCCTCAGCGGGAATGCCGGGGCCTCGATCACTGACGAGCAGCGTTACGCCTGTCGGGTCGCAGGTCAATTCCAGATCGGCGCCTCCTCCCCATTTCACGGCGTTGTCGACGAGGTTCATGCATGCGCGTCGCAACGAAAATGGTCGTCCGTTTAACGCGAAACGGGCTGGTCCGGCGTACCGAACGGGTGCTCCTTGATCGCTATAGTCGTCTGCGATGGTTCGTAGCAGTCCAGCGAAGTCAAAAAGCGTCGCTTCTTCGTCCTTGTAGTCGTCCCTGAAAAACGACAAAGCAGAGTCTGCCATTGCCTGCAAATCGTCTACGTCACGGAAGAGACGCACCCTCTGTTCCTCGTCTTCGATGAATTCTCCCCGCAGGCGGATCTTTGTAAGAGGCGTCCGCAGATCGTGTGATATCGCTGCCAGCATCAACGTGCGGTCATCAACAAATTTTCGGAGCTGCGCCTGGAGTGCATTGAATGCCTCGATCGCTGAACGCAACTCTTTTGGACCGGCTTCGTTGATCGGGCCAGCTCGAGGGTCGCCCCCTATCTGACGAAGCTCGTTTGCAAATTGCCTGATCGGTCTTGCCAGAAAGTAGGTGGCAAGCATAGACGCTGCGAGAATCAGCAACGCAACGGACACAAGCGTTGGCGCCAGGTTGGTGGGTAAAGGGTTCTCCCACGGACGACGGTTCTTGATGAATAGTATCCAACTGCTGTCGCGTAGCTGAACAGCCATGAAATAGGCATTGGGATGCGCAACCCGATCAAAATCCATCCCTGTGGACAACTGATCCGTCGAGGTAAAAATCATCGTGTGACGCTCGTGTCCGTTGTCCCAGAACCGGGCCATCGCGTCTGGATACCGACGGTGCGGATCTGCTGCCGCCAACCGTTGGGCAATTGGGGCGCCAGGTTGATACCAATACGTCTTGTCCGCAAATGTAATCGTGTCAGCCAATTGCTGGCGGTAGTTCGGCGGGGCTACTTCGATCATCCGGATAGCATCGTCGGCTCTATCCAGTCCGGCATTCTCTGCCGGTGACGGACCTAGAAAGCGGTCAAACAGCACACTGAAGACAAGCACACTAACAATCGCGGCACCAACGGTGAGTGCTATACGCCATGCGATTGTGTCTGGTACCCGGAGCTTGATACTCATCCGCGGCGAACCAGTGGCGTGAACATATATCCCCCTCCTCGCACGGTTCGAATGACAGATTCGGCATCCGTGTCCATATCAAGTTTGCGGCGAAGTCGGGCCACCTGAACGTCGATGCTTCGATCGTAGACTTCGCGCGCCGAACCTCGAGCCAGATCGAGCAACTGGTCTCGGGTCAGCACCCGTTGCGGATGCTCCGCAAACACAAGCAGAAGATCGAATTCTCCACTGGACAGTATGGTCAGCGTGTTGTCTGCGGATCGGAGTTCGCGCCTTGCGATGTCGAGCCGCCATCCGGCAAACGAGAGTACAGGTCTTGTTGGCGTTCCGATTGCCACTGCGTCCATTTGTGTGGTCCGTCGCAATACCGCTTTCACCCGCGCCAAAAGCTCTCTTGCGTCGAACGGCTTCACCAGATAATCATCGGCACCGATTTCCAGTCCGACCACCCGGTCCACATGGTCGTCAACTGCGGTCAGCATGATGACCGGTATTTTCGATGTCGCGCGCAACTGCCGGCAGAGACTGAAACCATCCTCTCCCTGCAGCATGACGTCCAGGATGACGAGGTCAATGGCGTGTTGCTCGAGTGTGGCGAACAGGGTTTCTCCATTCGTCGCAACGCTAACCTCGTGGCCATGTTTGCGAAAAAACCCCGTCAGCAAGGACCTGATGTCCTCTTCGTCGTCAACCACCAGAATGTGCGGCATATAAGTCATTTTCCAATGCTAACCGGAGCGGCGCGGCCCCTGATTTCAGCACATTTCACGAATATTTCAGCGCAGACACAAAGAGTCTGTGCCGAAACAAACCGCACATCATACCGATAATTTTCCTGCGTAATCTGTCGCTCCTCGACCGGTCGTTTCTCATCGGAATTGCCTGGCGTCGCAACGATGTTCAATCCGTAGACCTTCGAAATACGGACGTGACCCGGCAGAGCAACGCCGTCTCTTCCGACCAAGAGGGACGTCCGAAAACCACTACCGGATTGGCGCCTTTACGTCTACGTGTTCAGCGCAGCCCAGGAGAATTACATGCCCTTTATGAAACGTCCCGATCGCGTGGGACGTCTTGTCGCTTTTACCACTATGTTTTCTGCGTTGCCGGTGTTCGCACAGACCGCTACGGCACCCGCCGCAGTAGCCTCTATGAGCAGGGACGTGACGGACGACGGCTGGCGGTACTCACTCGGCTTAGGCGCGTTCGTAACACCCAGGTATCCAGGAGCAAGTGCATCCCGATTCCAGCCTGCACCACTCGTTGGTGTTAGCTATGGTCGCTTCTTTTTCGGATCTGTCCCGGACGCAAATGTGCCTTTTGGGCTAGGTGCATATCTCTACCGCGGTGAAAACGTTCGCGTGGGAGTGGCGCTCTCCTACGATCTGGTCAACCCACGGGAGACATCCGATGACGACCATCTGCGCGGATTACCCGATATCGACCGTACAGCGCACGCAACCCTGTTCGCGAGCTACAACATCGAATGGCTCTCCGTCGTTGGCGCAGTTTCTCAAGACGTTGCTGGCAAACATGAAGGAGGGACTGCTTCGCTGGACGTGCTGGGCAAATACAGCCCAATCGGCAAGTTGACGTTGACAGCCGGGCCGGGCGTCACATGGGGCAGCGCCCAATACAATCAGACGTTCTTTGGTATCAACGCTGAGGATAGCGTTCGATCCGGATTGCCTGCATATGCGCCGGGGTCAGGCGTCGCGGCAGTTCGCATCACCGCTGCTGCCAACTACTTGCTGAACAAGCACTGGAGTCTGGGTGCGAGAGTGACGGCATCGAGGCTACCGGGTGCTGTGGGCAACAGCCCAATTGTCGAGAAAAAAACGCAGACGACGTACGGTGCCTTCGCGAATTACGTCTTTTAGTCCGACGCGCGGTGCGTTGCAACTGACCATTTGCAGCGGACTGTTTCCGCCGATCCACAATTTACCCACAGGGGTGGCTACGCGTAGTGAGGCGGAGTAAGGATATGAAAGGCAAGCGAATCACGATGACTCTCTCGCTCGCTCTCGCATGCACGCTGGCTGGTTGTGCATCAACCGATGAACAGATCAGGCGAGACGACATCTTGTATCAAGGACCAGGCGGAGTGACGAGAGCTCAGTTCATAGCCGTACTGGGTTCGTTATCGACGCTCCCAATCGGCTCGACCTCTGTGGCGGATTCGTCCACGGAGCTCTGATGGCTTTATTTGTTCTCACTGTTGCTGGTGTTCGACTATCTTGCCGGCACGCTCTGGCTTTGTTCGGCGGTGTGAGAGCGAGTCCAAGGAGTCGCTCACGAATTGCCAGACCATCATGAGCAACGACTCGGGGGCGGCATCGCCAGGTAGCGCGAGCGCGACAAGGTCAACGCCATCAGCGATCTCGAACCACTTTCCCACTTTGATGTCTTCAACCTGCACTCACGCAGCCAAAGTCAGGACCGTGATACAGCGCGGCAAGCGGATCACTGACCCTAGCGTGCCGCTCGTCTGGAACCGTAGAAGTCGTCAGCCGCGACTATCCGAACCGCTCGGCGCGCTCGAGCCCACATGCCTGGTCGCACTCGAAGTGATCTGCCTGTTTGTCGCGGCGAGGGCTACATCACCATGGCAGACAGACCGGTGTCGACCCCGGAGCGGCACCCCTACATGTCGCTGTAGCGGCCGTTCGCCTGACTGGCGTATGGCGAACGAACCGCACATAGCGACGGCGTAGCCACACTGACAATCGCGCTCTGCGCAATTGAAGCGTCTGTCAGCTTTGCGTTTGGTTGCGCCGGGTTGTCGGTCTTGATTGCTGCTATTTAACGGGCGAAGCGGTGCTCGGAGTCGCTAGCGTGTTGTTGACCCCGTAAGCGCTAGTGGCGGGCGTCGAACTACTGTTCGTGCTCTGCGCCCTCGAGTTCGGCGAACGGGTGCCCGTGCCGCTGTCCGAGTTGGTGCCGCCAGGTGTGCCATAGTCGCTCGTTGTCTTGGCGGCTGGCGACACGGTGCTCGGGGTCGCCAGCGTGTTGTTGCTCTGCGCATAAGCGCCGCCCGACAGCGTGAGTGCAGCGACGGCCGCGAGCAAAGTGCTGCTTGTCTTGTTCATGATCTGTTCCTCCTGATGGGACTGAAAATTAGACGCAATGGTCCATTGGTATTTCTCCATGGCGTTCGTTGTATGCCACGGCGTGTGGCGACCGATCTCACGCGATCGTTTGCAGTGGCACACGTGTTGCCGACTGCAGATCTACGCTCAGCGCTATCAACGAAACGTATAAGCCAGTTCCCGGAAGGATCTACGTCCGCTAAGACCCTCGCAGATGATCGGCACTTCGTTTAGACGCACGGTGCCCTGTATGCCTCAATCACTTCATGCGCTAGCCAATGAGGCCGAGCCCGTGGCAGCCGACAACAAGTTTAGGAACGCTGTCGCTAATAATTAAGCGCATTATTCGCAAGGGTGAATTTCGATTTTCGGGGTGACCAGTAATTGGGACCCCGTCTGCAGTGCGTCGCCCGGTCCGGCCTGATGAATCGTTTCGAGCGCCGAATTCTTGCAACGGGCTTAATCGACCCTCACCGCCGCTCACGATCGCTTGACATCCGGAACCATTAAACGGCTAACGACGATGCAAAGTGCCTGGCCGAAGCCACGCATGACCGACCTTGGCTGACCATGACCGTCGCGGTCATTGATGGCCTCCCGTGCCTTGCTTGCCGACGAGGACACAAGCGCGTTACCCACCGTTACAGATGAGCGCGGACGGTTTCATTGCTGGTGCGTCGAGCGACTATGCTTCAAACGGCGATCTCACAGTCGGGGCGAATTGGCGAACCGAGGGGAGTCACATCATGAAGCACGCAATCTCACTGCTGGCAATCGCGGTGGCCGTCTGCGCACCCGCCTCAGCTTTGGCTCAAGCCAATGCGGGTGGCTATTACATGCCGATTCCTGCACCACCGCCGCCGGTAGTCTACCAATCCCACTATGCACCACCGGGTGCCTATGGGGCGCCGGGTACCTATGTCTATCGGTCCAATCCTCCGCCAGTCGTGTATAGAGCGCCACCCGTCGGCTATGGCTATGGCAATGGGCAGGGCGGTGGCTGGCACAGGGGCTGGGAATACCACCGCCGCTGATGACGGACGATAGGCGTTTGCGACGGACCTTGCCGCGCAGTAGGCGCTCCTCTATAACGTATTTGGGCTTGTTGGCGCATCCCCGTCCAGATTGGCCGGGCAGCGCGCGGGCTGAGGTTGCATGCTCAGGCGACGGGTCTCCGTGGATGCGGTGATCCCGGAAACAACGGACGCTTAAGTTAGGGCCAAAGTGATGGGCAAAGTCCTGGTGGGATTGTGGTCGCGAGACACGCACGCAAAGCGGAATTTTTCTTACGAGACGCTGATCCCTCTGGGGAAGGCCGTTTCTGCAACGAAGGAGATGGCAGCCACGCTAGGTTCAAAAACCGCCGACGGCCTACTCTCAAGCATCTTTGTTGCGCCCGAGTTTCTGTTCACGCAGCCTCGCAAAGACAACACCGGTACGACCGCCATGACGACACTCAGGCGCGACTGGATTCTCGAGAAAATCAAGTCGATGGCAAGCACTTGCCCCGGCATGCTCCTGATTCCCGGCACGATTGTCTTCAAGGAACGCATCACGAGTGAAACGGTCGCCGAGGCGATCAAAAGCGTGCAGCAGGCGATTAGCCCCGTGCGAACGGCCGTTGCAGGGGTGAAGTCGAGGAACATCCCGATCAAACCTTACATGACATATGAAGCCTCGGACAAGACGACGACCGCGTCGAAAGCCCACTACGAGCAAAGCCTGGAAGAACTGAGCCTCTTTGAAAAGAACAAGATCATCTCGGGGTCGGGGGGTATGAAGCATTCGCTCCTCATCAACAATCGGACCTATGTGTTCTTCGACCGTCAAAGGATTTTCAGTTACGGAAAGAAATCCAACATGGGCGACTATTTCGAGGATTCGGAGAAAGGCATCTATGTGCCTGGAAGGGAAGACGGCTTTACGGCGATAGGCAAGCTAAAGGTCGGCTTCGAGGTGTGCCTCGACCACAGCCTGGGGATGCTGAAAGAACATATGCAAGCCGCCGATCTGGACTTGCACGTCATTGCTTCAGCCGAAGTGCCGAACAACGCTTCAAACTGCGCGACAAAAGTGGGGGGCTTTACGATTCACGCCTCTGCCAACCCGGATTTCAGCGGAGTTTTCAAGAAAGTAACCGGGATGGGAACCCAGCCGATGACCGTATACAAGTTCGAAAAAACCAAAGATGCAACCGTGAAGACCGAGGAGACCGTCAGAGGATGGGACAACGTCGCGCCTGAAAAGAAAGAGGTTGAGATCGATGGTGGCCCGCTGCGCTTCTATGTGATCGATTTACCGGATTGAGCGTCGCAAGCGCCGCGATCACGCCTGACCTCCAGACATCTCGCCCGACGCACATTCAACGGCGCTCGGTAATCGGCCCCTCTGCATCCACGCGCCCGACAGCACCGGCGGGGCCGCCGACGGTGATCGGGCCATCCACTTCCAGATCGCCGTGTACGATCAGCGGGCCGTGTACAGTGAGCGGGCCATTGAACATGTTTTCTCCGTGGCGCCTGCGTACGGCGGGATCGTTGGGCGGAATCCGTTCAATCCAGCCGGCCGTGATCGGCCCGCGAGCATAGATGTCACCGGCCACTGTCAGCGAGCCATCGACGGTCAACGGCCCACGGACGACGGCCGACCCGGTGATGCTGAGTGGACCCGTGGTAACGGGCTGAGCATACGCTGACGTGAACAGGACGGAGGACACCAGCAGAACCGCGCCTGCCGCGGTGCCCCGCGTCAGCGGCGGGGTAAGGCTCATTCCGAGCCTCGCAATGAAGCGGTTCATGTTATCTCCTGGTTGGCGCAACTTGCGCGCCCGTCGGCCGACTGCCCTCAAGCAGGCACCTACGGTACTTTTCACTCTAGCCAGGGAGGTGACGAACACAAGCGAAAATGGCCGATGACCCAACGCGATGGATGGCGAGTGGATGTCCGCTGCCTGCCTGGACTAACGCTGCCCTTGCCCTCTCTGATCTTTCCCAGCGTCCCCTCACAGCAGCAGCGGCACGCTGATCACAAGAAACACGACGATATAGACGATCCCGAAGATCGCCCCGAGTCGCCAATAATCGGCGGCTGGCAGATAGCCGCTGCCGAAATAAACCGGGCTCGGGCCCGTTCCATACGGTGTGAGGATGCCCATGATGCCCAGCGTCAATGCCAGCAGCAGTGCGAACGCCTCCATTGGCATACCGGGGATAGTCGAGCCCACGGTCAGCATGACGGGGAGCATCGCCGTCGTATGCGCGGTGACGCTGGCGAACATATAGTGCGTGAAGAAAAAAATGAGCACCAAAATCACCGCCGCCAACGTCGGGGAAAAACCGCTCATGTGATGCGACATCATGTCGGCGAACCATTTGACGAAGCCGGTCTTGCTGAGTCCGTCAGCCAGCGAGACGAGCGTCGCGAACCACGCGAACGTATTCCATGCCTGCTTGTTCGCGAGCATGTCGTCCCAACTGACAACCCGCGTGACGAGCATCAGGGCAATCACCATCAGTGCTGCAGTCGTGGGGTTGACGTAGTCATCAGCAAAGATCCACAGTGCCAGTGCGACAAGAACCAGCACGCCTAGCACCCATTCCCGCCTGCTGAGTGGCCCCATCTTTCGCAATTCATCCGCAGCCCAGGCGGGCACTTCCGTCCCCTGCTTCACTTCGGGTGGATAAAGCACATAAGTGAGAAGCGGAACGGCCAGCAACAGCACAATCCCCGCAGGGGCGATGGCCGTGAACCATTGCATCCAGCTCAGATCGACCTTGACGGTTTTCCTGATGAGTTCTGCGGCAAGCAGATTGGGCGCAAGTGCGGTCAGAAACATCGAACTCGTCACGCAGGTCGTGGCAATAGCCGTCCACATGATGTACGAGCCGATCCGGCGCGCCGACGGATCGTTGGGCTTCGAGTCGTATAGCGGCGGCAAATTCCGGATCACCGGGAAGATGGTTCCGCCGCTGCGTGCGGTATTGGACGGCGTAAAGGGCGCCAGCACCGCGTCGGCCACCATCACCGCATAGCCCAGCGTCAGCGTCTTGCGGCCCATCGCACGCACGAGCAGCAGCGCGATACGTCGACCGAGGCCCGTCTTCTCATAGCCCAAAGCGAACATGAAGGCGCCAAAAATCAGCCACACGGTGCCATTGGAGAAGCCGGAAAGCGCCCAGCCAAGGCTCGCGTTTGCCACATTGAAGCCCGGCTTCGCCAGTTGCTCAGGGCTGAAAAACACCCATTCGGAGAACACGGCGACGATAGTCACGGCGATGAGCCCGATTGCCGCACCCGGAATGGGTTCGAGCATCAGACCGACGATCACGCCCATAAAGATCGCGAAGTAGTACCAAGTATGCTGCTCGAGCCCTGCCGGGGCGGGGATGAGCGCGATCACGACGGGCACGATGACAGGTGCGAGGGCCTTCCACCAGGCTTTCATGTGACATCCCCTTGGCTATAACCTTCATTGTGCTATGGTTTATATGTCGTTTTCCGCAGGTTCGCCAGTTGGCGACGACACCTCGCAAGGAGACCAAGCATGGTTCGCCTGAGCATCGAAGGGCGCGAGATCGAGGCGCCGGCCAACTGCTCGATCCTGCAAGCCTTTTTGCATGCGGGCCAGACGCTCGTCGAAGGGGTCGGCTGCATGGGCCAGGGTGTGTGCGGTTCCTGCCGCATCATGGTCCGGCGCAGCGGCGAACAGGAAGTGAAAACCCTGCTTGCGTGCGAGACGCTGATCGAAGACGGCATGCAAGTCGCCTTCATCGATTACTTTACGACGCAGACGCGGCACGTATATCGCATGGAAGATCTCGGCGATAGCTGGCAGGCGTTGCGCACGATTTCCGACATATTCCCCGAGGCCTCTCATTGCCGTCACTGCAACGGCTGTGATCGCGCCTGCCCGAAGGGTCTCGACGTCCAGCGCGGCGTCAACCTTGCCGTGGAGGGCAAGCTCGCCGAATCGAGCCAGGTCTTCGATGAATGCGTGATGTGCAACCTCTGCACGCTCGCTTGCCCGGAACATATCCGCCCCAATCATCTTGGCCTGTTCGTGCGACGGATGATCTCGTCGCACTCGCTGCGTCCTGCCAACCTGATCCGGCGGCTGCAGCAGATCGAGAGCGGCGAAATGAAGATTGATTTCAACGCGCCGGCCGCGCGGCCGCCGCTTTGACGGGAGTACACGATCATGGCCGGCGGCATCACTTACGACAATGCGCGTCAGCGCTACCGACCAGGCGTAGCGCCGACGCTACGCAGCGATCCCGGCTCTGTCGATGAGCTCCTCAAGGGCTATCACCCTGATCATGGCGTCAATGCGCGGGTTGCGCTGAGCGTCGGCGTGAATCGGGGAGAACCCTGTCAGCCCGATCTCGCGCGCCATCTGCAGGCCAATGCGCTGATCGACGACGTCGACATCGCCGGTGCGCAGCTCGTCAGCACGGATGTGCTGATCATCGGCGGCGGCGGCGCCGGATGCGCCGCTGCGCTCACCGCAGCGAAGCAAGGCGCCCGGGTGATCGTCGCCGGCAAGTTGCGGCTGGGCGACAGCAACACCGTGATGGCCGAAGGCGGAATCCAGGCGGCCGTCGGCGACGACGACAGTCCGCAACTGCATTTCGAGGATACGCTGCGCGCCGGCCATTTTTGCGGCGAGCCCGAGCTCGTCGCGCAGATGGTGATGGATGGCCCCGATGTGATCCGCTGGCTGATCCAGCTCGGCATGGCGTTCGACCTGGAGGACGACCGGCCGACAGGCGGCAACCTTTTGCGCAAGAAGCCCGGCGGCGCATCAGCCGCACGCATTCTCTCCTATCGGGACTACACCGGCCTCGAGATGATGCGCGTGCTGCGCGAGGCGGTGGATCTCGACGCAGGCATCGAGGTGTGGAACCGCTGTCCCGCCGTCGAACTACTATCGGACGAGCGCGGCGGCTGCGCGGGCGCCGTGATCTACAACCTCGAGTGGCGGACCTTTGTGCTGGTGCGGGCGCGTGCCGTCATTCTCGCGACGGGCGGCGCCGGGCGACTGCACCTCAATGCCTTCCCGACGTCCAACCACTACGGCGCGACTGCCGATGGCCTCGTGCTGGCGTATCGGATCGGCGCGCGGCTGCGCGAACTCGACTCGTTCCAATATCACCCTACCGGCATCGCCTATCCACCTCATCTCGCAGGCGGGCTGATCTCAGAAGCGGCGCGCTCCGCAGGCGCCAGACTGATCAACGGCGAAGGAGAACGTTTCGTCGATGAACTCAAGCCTCGCGACGTGGTGGCGTCCGCCATCCTGCGCGAATGCGCGCAAGGTCGCGGCATCACGCGCGACGGCCAGATCGGCGTATTCCTCGACACGCCGACGCTCGAAATGGAGAACCCCGGCATACTCGCGCAGCGCCTCGTCACGCTGCGTCATCTCGCCCACAAGTGCGGCATCGATCCGGCGCAAGAGCCGTTTCTCGTTTACCCCACACTTCACTATCAGAACGGCGGCGTCGCGATCGATAAGCATGGCGCGACGAACGTGCCCGGCCTGTACTGCGCTGGCGAAGTAACGGGAGGCATTCACGGACGCAACCGGCTGATGGGCAACGCGCTGCTCGACATCCTGAGCATGGGACGCCGCTCCGGGGCCAGTGCCGCAGAATCGAAAGGCCGGGTGATGGCAAGCCGCGCGGGGATCGGACACGTTCACGCGTGGCAGCGGGAACTCACGCTGGCGGAACTGCCGATGCACGTAAAGGCGCCACAACTCTTCCCCGATTACGCCCACTTCGATCTGCGAGTCGATGCCAGCTTGCACCCGACCGTGCCGGGGCGCGCGGTCGGCAGCATTCGGTGAGACGTTCCACGGAGTGCCAATGAACATGCTCAATCAGACGCTTCTACGCGTCGATAGCTGTGTCGGAGCCGACCTCGACGGCTGGCTTGCGCTCGGCGGTGGCGAAGGGCTCACCCGGGCGCTGGATGACCCGGCAGCGGTCATCACGGAAATCGCCAATGCGGACTTGCGCGGGATGGGCGGTGCCGGCTTCCCGACACATCGAAAATGGGCGCCCGTCGCCGCCGCGCCCGACGGAGACAAGTACATTATTTGCAATGGCAACGAGGACGAACCCGGCACGTTCAAAGATCGCTTTCTGCTAGAGCACACGCCGCATCAGGTGATCGAGGGCGCGCTCATCGCCGCGGTGGCGACGCGCGCCAACCACGTCGTCCTCTACGTGAACCCGCATCAACCAGAGGCCCTCGCGGTCACCCGCGAGGCCGTGCAGCAGTGGCGGGCGCATCGCCTGTTCGCGGCGATCGAGCAGCGGCTCGGCGGCCCGCTGTCGCTTGGTGTCGTCCCCAGCTCCGGTTTGTACATCGGGGGCGAGGAAACGGCCGTCATTGCGAGTGTTGAAGGCGGTTTTCCGTTTCCTCGGCGCAAACCGCCGTTCCCGGCTGAACAAGGCGTCCATGGCGCGCCGACCGTCGTCAACAACACGGAGACCCTCGCGCACGTACCGGGCATTCTGCGACACGGGGCGCAGTGGTATCGCAACCTTGGCGAAGGCAACGCCGCCGGGACCAAGCTCTATTCGCTGTCGGGCGACGTTTTGCGCCCCGGCCTATACGAACTGCCGATGGGCACCCGCCTCGAAACACTTATCTTCGAGCACGGCGGCGGCATGCTACAGGACAAGGAATTCAAGGCAGTCTTTACGGGCGGCCCCTCCAACACCCTGCTGACGAGGCGTGATCTCGATGTGGCGCTGGACTTCGATTCGGTGCGGCAACGCCAATCGCGTCTGGGGACAGGCGCGATGATCGTCGTGTCGGAAGGCACCAGCATTGTCCGCAAGGTTGCCGAGTATGTGAGCTTCTTTGCCCAGGGTTCGTGTGGGCAATGTCCGCCTTGCAAAGGCGGGACGTTTCAGTTGATGCGTATTCTCAACCGGCTCGACACGGGTCGTGGCGTGCGCGCCGATCTGGATGCATTGGAGAACCTGTGCCGCATCCTTCCCGGCAGCGGGCGTTGCGGTCTGATAGACGGCGCAGTGACGGTAGTCGAAAGTTCGATCAACCAGTTTCGTGAGGAATATGAAGCGCTTCTCGCCTAGCTGGATTCGTGGATTGTCCGACCACACGACGAACAAGAATTTACGGAGCCATAGCCGATGCCTTACCTGCAACTCGATGTGAACGGGCACTACCCGATCGAGCAGAAAAAGCTGCTCGCGGCAAAGTTCAGCGAAACCTATGCACGCATAATGTCCGTCGATATCAGGAGAATCAGCGTGGCCATTCGCGAACTCGGCGAGGGGAGCGTCTGGCGTATTCCGGAGGCAGACGGAGAACCCGTGGCGGTGTCGTTGATGATGCTCGACATCCGGCGAGGACGGCCGCCAGAATTGCGCATGCAACTCGCCGAAGCGCTCTGCGCACATTGCGTGGAGATTCTTGGCTTACAGCAGGACCGGCTCAACGTCGAGTTCACGCAGCACTCGGGCGACGAGATGTATCACCCGGCGCTTGGCGGCTATAGCCCGGAATGGGAGCCGGGGCAGTCGTGACACATTGGACGCTCAGCCCTCCAGCACGACGACGCTGCGCGCCTGTACCTCACAATCTTCAGCCTCAATCGGCCCCTTGTGTGGCGACGCTACGATATCGTCTGGACTATTCCGCGCAGTATCGACAATGCGGCGCCAGCGCCAACTGTTGAGAGCGGGCAGCGCGACGCGATGCATCGAGTCGTCCATGTTCAGAATCACATGAAGTGGCGCTTCGCCTTCGGCTTCACCACCCAGCGTGAACGCGAGCAGGCGCGCGCCTCGATCCTGCCAGGCGGGTTCGTGCAGTTGACTACCGTGCCAGGACACGTCCGCGATCGAATGTCCATGCGCAGGCTGCCCCGTCAGGAAGCGTCGCCGACGCAAACTGGGGTGGCGCCTGCGCAGTGCGATCAATTCACGCACGAAGCGCAGCATCGTCGAAGCACGCGCCACTGAACTCCAATCGAACCACGAAAGCGCATTGTCCTGGCAATAGCAGTTGTTGTTGCCACGCTGACTACGAAGTACCTCGTCTCCAGCAAGCAACATCGGCACGCCCTGACTGAGAAACAGAGTGGCCATCATGTTGCGGGCTTGACGGGAGCGCAACTGAAGAATATCGGCATTGTCTGTATCGCCCTCTGCGCCACAATTCCACGACAGATTGTCATTGCTGCCGTCGCGGTTATCGTCCCCATTCGCCTCGTTATGCTTGCCGTTGTAGCTCACAAGGTCGTGCAAAGTGAATCCATCGTGACACGTGACGAAGTTGACACTGTTGGCCGGCAACCTGCCATCGTCCGCGTAAAGATCCGCGCTGCCAGCGATGCAGGTAGCGACCTCGCCGATCATCCCGGCATCGCCGCGCACGAAGCGGCGAATCACGTCGCGGTAGCGCCCGTTCCACTCGGCCCACGCCATGCCCGGAAACGCACCGACATGGTAGAGACCGCTTGCATCCCACGCTTCCGCAATCAGCGGAACACGCGAGAGGATGCGCGAAGACTCGATCGCCCACGGCAACGGTGGATCGACCATCAAGGCGCCATGCCTGTCGCGGGTAAAAACGCTGGCGAGATCGAATCTGAATCCGTCGACGCCCAGTTCTTCGACCCAATATTCGAGGCAGTGGACGATAAAGGCAGTGACCAGCGGATGGTTGCAGTTGACCGTATTTCCACAGCCCGTGTGGTCGAGGTAGCGGCGCTCATCGTGTGCGTCATGCTGATAGAAGATGTCGTTCGCAAACCCCTTGAAGTTGATCACAGGCCCCGCCTCGCCGGCTTCTGCGGTGTGATTGAAGACCACATCGAGCAACACCCTGATACCTGCAGCATGCAGGGCATCCGTCAGCGCGCGAAACTCGCCCGGGGCATGAGCAGGATCGACACAATAGGCCGCATGCGGACTGTAGAAGCTATGCGTGCTGTAACCCCAATAGTTCGACAAGCCGAGCGCAGCCACCGCAGGCGGAACATCCTGCTCATCGAAAGCCATGACAGGAAGCAGTTCGACATGTGTGACGCCCAGTTCCTGCAGATACGGAATCTTCTCGATCAACCCGGCAAAGGTCCCTGGATGCTGCACACCGCTCGACGGGTGTCGTGTGAAGCCGCCGACATGAAGCTCATAAATGAGCGCGCCATCGAGACTATGCGCGTCCGGCGGGTCGCATGAAGTGCCCCCTTCGACGACGATTGCGCGAGGCACGCCCTGCTGCTCCATGTCGTTCGGCGCGTCGATCGCCATGCGCCGATCCCACAGGACGTCGCTCACGGCGCGAGCAAACGGATCGAGGAGTTCGCGACGGGCATCGCACGCGTGATAGGAGCGTTGCATGTCAACGGATCGAATGACCCGCCACGTGTAGCAGACGCGCACGGGGAGCCCTTCGACGAACACATGCCAGTAGAAGAAAGTTCGATTGTGTTCAGGCGTGAGCGTAATGGTCTGAAACGGCACCGGGCTATCGGGCTGCGCATAAAGGAGCAGTTCGACGCGTGATGCGTCGCGGCAAAATACGCAAAAATTCACGCCCTCGGCAAGAACGGTCGCGCCAGGAGGAAACCGCGACCCGGCGCCGACGCGGTAGCACGGAAGCGCCCCGGCGTCAGCCTCGATCGAGGGCGATTCGCACCGGCTAGATTTTCCAGATTCGCTCACAGTATTCGCTAATTGCGCGACCCGACGAAAATTTCCCCGAACGCGCCGTGTTAAGGATCGATATCCGCGTCCGAGCAGACGCAACATGTCCTGCAACGAGCAGGACATGAAGAAGTACTGCCGGGCGAGGGGCAGCCGCTTGCCGACCTCGGGTTCGTCGCTTTAAGTCGGTTCCCAGGCGTTACTCAGGCCACACCCAGTCGGTAATCTCGGCACGATCGATACCGTGTGTGTGCGCATATTCCAGATTACTGATGATGGCGTTCTTCATGTCTTCCCGCAGATGCGCGGTGCGCGCCTGCAATCGCGGCACGCGATCGAGTACGTCGATCACCAGGTTGAAACGGTCGACCTGATTGAGAATGGCCAGTTCGAGCGGCGTATTGATGTTGCCCTTCTCCTTGTAACCACGCACGTGGATATTTTCGTGATTGCGAAAGCGATATGCGAGCTTATGGATCAACCACGGATAGCCGTGGAAATTGAAGATGACCGGCTTGTCGACGGTAAACAGACTGTCGAATTCGCGTGCAGTCGATCCGTGGGGATGTTCGCTGGCCGGCTGCATCCTGAACAGGTCGACCACGTTCACGAACCGCAGTTTCAGTTCCGGCAGATGCTCACGCAGGATAGCCGTGGCCGCCAGTGCCTCCTGCGTCGCGACATCGCCGCACGAAGCCATCACTACGTCGGGCTCCACGCCTTCGTCGTTGCTCGCGCGCCGCCAGACGCCCATGCCTTTCGCACAATGGACGATTGCTTCGTCGATCGTGGTGAACTGCAGGTGCTTCTGCTTGTCAGCCACGATCACGTTGATGCAGTCGGTGGAGCGCAAGCACTCGTTGGCGACGACCAGAAGCGTGTTGGCGTCGGGCGGAAGATAGACGCGCGTGACAGACGGGCTTTTGTTCGTGACGAGATCGATGAAACCAGGATCCTGATGCGAGAACCCGTTGTGATCTTGGCGCCATACGGTCGACGACAGCAGAATGTTCTCCGACGCCACCGCTGCCCGCCACGGCACATGATTCTTGCTGATGTCCAGCCATTTTGCATGCTGGTTGAACATCGAATCGATCACATGGGCGAATGCCTCGTAGGTATGAAAGAAGCCGTGTCGCCCCGACAGCAGATAGCCCTCCAGCCAACCCATCAGCGTATGCTCGGAGAGTATTTCCATGACGCGGCCATCACGCGCCAGTTCGCCACCGTCCTCATCCTCGGGCAGCATCTCGGCCATCCAGATCTTCTTGCTGACCTCGTAGACGGCCTGCAGACGATTCGATGCCGTCTCGTCCGGTCCGAACACGCGAAACGTGTTCATGTTCTCCCGCATCGTGTCGCGCAGGAATTCGCCGAGGGGATGCGTGTTTTCACGTAACACCCGTCCGGCGTGCGTGACGTCTACCGCATAGTTACGGAAATCCGGCAGTTTCAGCTCTCTGCGCAAGACGCCGCCATTCGCATGCGGATTGGCGCTCATTCGCTGTCGCCCGTTTGGCGCCAGCGCTCTCAGTTCGGGAATGAGGCGTCCGCTCGAATCGAACAGTTCCTCCGGCTTGTAGCTGCGCAGCCAGTTGTCCAGAAGCGCGAGATTCTCGGAATTGCCGCGCACGTCGGAAAACGGCACCTGGTGCGAGCGCCACGTGCCTTCCACTTTGTGCCCTCTGATCTCCTTCGGACCGGTCCAGCCCTTGGGCGTACGCAGCACGATCATTGGCCATCTCGGCCGTTCGACCTCCCCGCCCTCACGCGCCTTCGTTTGAATCGCACGAATCTCGCTGACAATGGTGTCGAGCGTGGTGGCCATCGTCCGGTGCATTTCGGCTGGGTCCGATCCTTCGACGAAGTACGGTTTGTAACCATAACCGACGAATAGCGCCTCCAGTTCTTCATGACTGATGCGGGCGAGCACCGTCGGGTTGGCAATCTTGTAGCCATTCAGATTAAGAATCGGCAGCACGGCGCCGTCGCGTGCAGGATTAGTGAACTTGTTCGAATGCCACGCGGTTGCAAGCGGCCCTGTTTCAGCTTCGCCGTCGCCCACCACACACGCGACGATGAGCTCCGGGTTATCCAGCGCTGCGCCGTAAGCGTGCGACAGGCTATAACCCAGTTCACCACCTTCGTGAATGGAACCCGGGGTTTCCGGCGTCACATGGGAGCCGATATGGCCTGGAAACGAAAACTGCTTGAAGAACTTCTGCATGCCTTCGACGTCTTCACTCTTGTCCGGATAGACCTCCGAATAGGTGCCTTCAAGGTAGGCGGGGCCAAGCACACCTGGCGCGCCATGCCCTGGGCCCGCCATGAAAATCACATTTAGTCCGTCGCGCCTGATCACGCGGTTTAGATGCGCCCATGCGAACGACAGCGCCGGGCTCGCGCCCCAATGCCCTAACAGGCGCTGCTTCACGTGTTCGGGTTTGAGAGGCTCGCGCAGGAGCGGATTGTCGATGAGATAGATCATTCCGACCGACAGGAAGTTACACGCTCGCCACCAGGCATCGATCAGTCGCAGTTCTTTTGTGTCCAGGGTAGATGTCTGCCGTGAAATGTCCGAAGCGGAGTGCTTGCTCATTTCGACGCCTCCTGATCGTTGCGGCGCAACAGCAATGAAATGTGGAAAGCCTTGAGTGTGCCGGGTCGCCAAGTGTCCGGAACTGGCGGATCACGTATCGCCTTTGAGCGGTCTCCATTGCCAGCATCTCTTTGCGAGACGGCAAGGCCGTAAAGCCAGAATACGTTACCAGGAACGTATTTCAAGTGCTACCGCAATGGCCTTGTGGGTGCTTCAGGTGCGCAGCTATTTCGAATGACGCCGGATACCTGTTCACAGATAGTGAAACAATAAAGGAGTCCGTTTTCAGTTTCGTTTGTGCGGTGTCCTGTCGATGTACCGGGTGAAGTGATTAGCACGGTCTACACCGCTGGAGACATGAGCACATATAGGCATCCATCTGATTGATGAAGAGGGACACTGGACGCCGCGATGTCGTCGATCTTGCAGCGGATTTCCGTGCGGTTTCCTATCATAGATACCAGCCCGTTCTATCTTTCTAGCTTTCCCGCCCTCCATTCAAACGAAGACCGCACTGCCATGCGTCCATGACAAGGAGCCGCGCACATGAAAGCCCCACTTCGTTCAGTGCGCATAGCATTGCTGGCGCCGCTGTCAGGCGTCATGTTCCCACTTGAATTCGTACCGGACGCCGTCTTTGCGCAAAAGATGGTAGGTGACGGTATCTCCATCGATCCCACGTCGAATGAACTCCTGGCGCCGCTTGCTGGCAAAGTCAAGCAGCTGCATAACGCACATCATGCTCTAACGATAACGGGCGATAACGGGCTCGATGTGTTGCTGCATATCGGACTGGACACGGTAACCATGCGCGGGGAAGGATTCACGCCGCTGGTCGCGGAAGGGGACGCCGTGGCGGTTGGGCAGCCGTTGATCAGGTTTGACCCTGTCGTGGTCGGCGCAAAAGCGACTAGCCTCCTGACCCAGATGGTGATCGCCAACGGCGAGCTCGTGACGCGTTACGAGCCGTCTAAAGGCCTCGTCGCAGCGGGCAAGGATACCGCGTTGTCGCTTGAACTGGCCATCGGCGTTACTCACGACCATTCGACGGACGACAGCAGCACGGCAGACACCATCTTGTCTGACGAAGTGGTGCTCCCGAATCCGGCCGGCCTGCACGCCCGACCCGCCGCTGTCGTGGCCGCCGAGGCGAAGAAGTACCGATCGGATATCCGGCTCCTGCGCGGGAGCGGCAGCGGCGAAGCCAGCGCAAACGCAAAGTCGATCGTATCGATAATGGGACTCGCTACCAGGTTCGGCGACCGGTTACGCGTGCAAGCCACAGGGCCCGACGCGTTCGAAGCGGCCAGCACGCTTGCACGGCTGCTGAATGAAGGCTCAGGCGAGAAGCCCGGAGAAGCGCCCGGCCCCGCCGCCGTATCCGCCGAGCCAGTTGCCATGGCGCGTCAGGCGCCCGCGGACGTCAATGAACTGGTTGGCGTATCAGCGTCTCCGGGTGTCGCGGTCGGGAAGATCGTTCAGTATCGGAAGGAAGTCATCGATGTCGCAGAAGCGGGCGAGTCTCCGCAGCGCGAACGCGCACGGCTCGATGCAGCCCGGCATGAAGCGCGTCAGCACATCGAGGCGCTCAAGGCGAACCTCAGTGATGCATCCAAGGCACAAATCCTGGACGCACACCTCGAACTACTCGAAGATCCGGATCTCGCCGATGCGACGATCACGACCATCAGCAAAGGCAAAAGCGCGGGATTTGCGTGGCGCGAGGCATTCGAACGTCAAGCAGGTGCGCTGGAAAAGCTCGATAACCCTCTCTTACGCGAACGCGCCGGCGACGTACGTGATGTCGGCCGACGCGTGCTGGCGCTGCTGGCCGACGTGAAGCAGGCACAGATCGAAGTGCCCGCCGACTCGATCCTGATCGCAGAAGAACTGTCTCCATCCGATACCGCTTCGCTCGATCGCACCAAGGTACTAGGTTTCTGCACAACGACGGGGGGCGCCACGAGCCATGTGGCAATACTCGCGCGCTCGCTGGGCATCCCGGCGATTTGTGGCATCGACGAGAGCGCCTTGCAGCTCGATGACGGCATGCTCGTCGTGCTCGATGGCTCACGCGGAACCTTGCGCCGCAACCCTGGCACTGAGGCGGTAAGCGAGGCGCGCAAACGCATCGAGCGCCAGGCGGAGAGACGCGCGCAGGAAAAGCTTGCCGCAAGCAGGCTCGCCATGACGGCCGACGGCCACCGGGTAGAAGTCGTCGCGAACATCCGTAACGCACAGGAAGCGCGTGATGCCGTGGCGGCCGGGGCGGAAGGGGTAGGCCTGCTGCGCTCCGAATTCCTGTTTGACAACCGTGACACCGCGCCGTCGGAAGACGAACAGGCCGCAGAATACCGCGCCGTTGCGCACGCTCTCGGTGCCGACAGACCGCTCGTGGTCCGCACGCTCGACGTCGGCGGCGACAAGCCGCTTTCCTATATGCCGCTGCCCAAAGAGGACAACCCGTTCCTCGGGCTCCGAGGATTGCGGGTGAGCCTTGACCATCCAGACATGTTTCGCATCCAGCTTCGGGCCATCTTGCGCGCCGCCGACATCGGCAACCTGCACGTGATGTTTCCGATGGTCGCTACGATCGAGGAGGTGCGCGCGGCGAGAAAGCTCTTGAGTGACGAGGCCGGTGATCGTGCGAAAAACATCAAGGTTGGCGTCATGATCGAAGTGCCGGCTGCTGCATTAATTGCGGAGCCGCTCGCACAGGAGGTCGATTTTTTCTCGATTGGTACCAACGATCTGACACAGTACACGCTCGCAATGGATCGAGGGCATCCGAAGCTGGCAAAGCAAGCCGACGCGCTCCACCCCGCGGTGCTGCGGCTCATCGGGATGACGGTGGAAGGCGCGCACGCGCACGGCAAATGGGTCGGTATCTGCGGCGGCATCGCCTCGGATGCGATGGCCGTACCTGTGCTGGTGGGCCTCGGCGTCGACGAACTCTCCGTGAGCATTCCTGCAGTCGGCTCCATCAAGGCGCAGCTTGCGCGGCTGACGATGCAAACGGCGCGCGAACTCGCGACCGCGGCATTGCGCCAGGGCACCGCTGCCGAAGTCCGCGCCCTCCTCGCCGGATTCTCCGAGTGAGCGATGCAAGATCAACCGTTCCGCATGTGATCCGAACAACGCAGGACGTATCACGGAAGCAGGCGCGATAGCGCTTACTCGCGTCGATAGATCGAACCCGGCCGTCAGGAGACCATCCATGTTCAAGCACGCGTTTGGTGTCTTACAGAAAGTCGGCAAATCGCTGATGCTGCCGGTGGCAGTCCTGCCCGTGGCCGGACTGCTACTCGGCCTCGGCGCAACCGATTTTCACGGGTACGTGCCGGCCATCGTACTTGCACTGATGAAGAACGCAGGCGATGTCATCTTCGCCAACCTGCCCCTCATCTTTGCCATCGGCGTCGCGCTAGGCTTCACTGAGAACGACGGCGTATCAGGCATCGCCGCCACGATCGGCTATCTGGTGATGACCGCGACGCTGGGCGTGATCGCAAAAGCAGAGGGCGTCACCCCGGACACGATCATGGGAATTCCGTCCATCCAGACGGGCGTGTTCGGCGGCATCCTGGCAGGCGCACTCGCGGCGTGGATGTTCAACCGCTACTACAAGATCGCGCTGCCACCCTACCTCGGATTTTTCGCCGGCAAGCGCTTCGTCCCTATCGTGACGGCCGTCGGTGCGATCGTGCTGGGCGCCATTCTGTCCGTCATCTGGCCGCCGATCGGCAGCGGTATCAAGGCCTTTTCGGAATGGGCGGCTGTCTCTGACCCTCGCACTGCTGCAACCATCTATGGCTTCGTCGAACGCCTGCTGATTCCATTTGGCCTGCATCATATCTGGAACGTGCCGTTCTTCTTTGAAATGGGTAGTTACCTCGATCCCACGACCGGCAAAGTGGTCCACGGCGACATCACGCGATTCTTCGCGGGAGACCCTACGGCCGGCATTCTCGCGGGCGCTTTCCTGTTCAAAATGTTCGGTCTGCCCGCTGCAGCAATCGCGATCTGGCACTGCGCGAGACCTGAGAAAAAGGTTGCCGTCGGTGGCATGATGATTTCGGCCGCGTTGACCTCGTTCCTCACCGGCATCACAGAGCCGATCGAATTTGCATTCCTGTTCGTGGCGCCCGCTCTTTATTTCGTTCACGCATGTCTCGCCGCGACGGCGCAGTTCGTCGCAAATACACTCGGCATGCACATGGGCTTCACCTTTTCACAAGGGGCGATCGACTTCCTGGCTTTCAATCTGATCGGTGACCGGTCGACCCACGCCTGGTATGTCTTCATTCTTGGGCCGATATACGCAGTGATTTACTACGTCGTGTTCCGCCTCGTCATTACACGGTTCAATCTGAAGACACCGGGTCGCGAGGACGACGCAGCCGAACCAACCACCGTCGCCACAGCGGGCGCCGGTGGACGTTCGCGCGAACTCGTGCTCGCCTTCGGTGGCCGCGCCAACATCATAAGCCTGGACGCATGTATCACGCGTCTGCGCATCTCCGTAAAAGATCCGGCGCTCGTCAACGACGCAAGGCTCAAAGCGCTGGGCGCCGCGGGCGTCATGCGGGTCGGCAACGGTGTGCAGGCGATTTTCGGTCCGCTGTCGGAAAACATGAAGACCGACATGCAGGAATATTTGAAGACGGCAGGCAGCGAAGCCGATCACGTGCCGGGCGAGACGCCGCAAGTTGCGGCTAGCGTAACACCGGCGAAACCCGCTGCTGCAGTGGCACACAGTCAGGCGGAGAAAATGCGTGCCGAGAAAATCCAGGCTGCGCTTGGCGGCGCGCCGAACATTGAGAAGCTGGAAGCGCTCGCGGTAACTCGCCTGCGCATCAGACTATCGGACCGCTCCAGGATCGACACCGCTGCATTGGAAGCAGCTGGTGTCCCTGCAATGCAGTCCTTCCCTAACGGCGAACTGGATCTGATCGTGGGCCTCGGTGCCGTAGGATTAGCCGAGGCTTTGCGATAAATGCTGAGTGCTTGCTTGCGGATCTGCGCGATGCGGTCCCTGATCTTGCGTGGCTGATACACGGTCGACGATGTGTAAGGCACGAGGTTCGTGAGCGAAGCGAATGCGTCGCGCAGCCGGGGAAAAATCGGTGGGAAACGAGCGTGCGAATGCATCGCCGAGGCAATTCTGAGAAGGGGATTAGCACCGGCGCACGCGTTGCGTCGGCGACGCATGCTACTCGGCATCCATGGACGTCGCGCGGCGCGTATTTTTAGCGCGTTCTCGCCACATGGCACATGCCTCGAGTTTTCGCATTGTGTGTCGCGCTGATGTTCAGCGCGCCGATTGCGCTACCTGGTGGTGTCGCTTTCGCTTATCGGACATTTGCCGAGCTCGCGCCCCTGGGGCGCTTTCATCGTCGGTTGGGGCGGTTATCTGATTTGCCTGGCTGGGCCTGTGCAGGCGTCGTCGCCGCCGCAATACGCTCAGCTTTGTCGGGGCGGAGTTTGCGATCAACATACTGATCCTGCGTATGTTGAGTTGGAACTGTCAGTGGCATCATTGGCATGTTAGCCATCGCTGTCGTCTCGCTACCCATCTAAAATGCGGACAACAGCGTCCGTGCGAGACAACCAGTTCGCCCAGCACTGGCCCGGAGGTCGCACATGTCCGTCTTTCTCGAAGTCGAGCACGTCACAACCTATCGCTACGGCAAGGCTGTGGAGTTCTCCCCGCACCGCGTCATGTTCCGGCCGCGTGCCGCGCACGACATCCGTGTGCTGTCGTCCACGCTGACGGTGTCGCCGCACAGCACACAATACTGGCTGCAGGACGTGTTTTCCAATTCAGTTGCGATCGTCGAACCACGGGTGCCAGCGGACGCGCTGGAACTCCGCGCGCACTTCGTGATCGAGCATTTCGGCGTCAGGAACCTGGAGTTGCCAGTGACGCCCGAAGCCGAGAACTACCCGTTTCAGTACACCGACGAGGATCGGCTCGACCTTGCCCCCTTCCTGCCACCGCAATATCCAGAGGATCAGCCACTGCTACGCGACTGGGTGACGCAGTTTCTCCCCCGGCGCGGCACGACCCACACGCGCGACATCCTTGCCAATATCAACGCCGCCATCCGCAGTGACTTCCAGTATCAGTCCCGCGACGCACTGGGCACTCAGCGTCCATCCGAGACGCTGGACCGACGCGGCGGCACATGCCGCGATTTCGCACTGTTGATGATGGAGGTGGTACGGGGGCTGGGATTGGCCGCGCGCTTTGTGTCGGGATATCTGTACGACCAGGCGCTCGACACGCCGGCCCCGCCGGCGGTACGTAACACAGGACTGCAGCAGGGCGCGAAACAGGTCGAAAGCCGCGACGAGCCGCTCGTGGTAGGTGCCGGCGCGACCCACGCATGGCTGCACGTCTTCTTGCCAGGCGCCGGCTGGGTGCCATACGACCCGACCAATTCGCTCGTTGGCGGCACTGACCTGATCCGGGTGGCATACACGCGCAAGCCCGAACAGGCCTCGCCAGTGTCCGGTTCCTGGTTCGGTGCCGCGCAGGACTTCATCGGCATGGACGTCAGCGTCAGCGTGCGGCGAATCGAGCAGCCGGCAGAGCCGGCATTGGTCGGCGAACCTCCCTCGCAAAAGCCGATGGCGGCCGGGGCTTAATGTTTGACGACTGTGTTTCCAGCAGGCGTGTCACTACGGCACCTCCGCCTGCTGTCACTCAATCCTTCGCATTGCCTGGCGTCGACCCGGCGCTGCCGCTCGTTGAACAAATGGATCAGCAATCCTGTCTCGTCGTGGACGAAGCCCGGTGTCCAGTATCGGCATATCCTGTCGACGCCAACGGCGCAAAGCCGTCTGATCGGGCTGGCTCGGGATCGACACGTCGAATTGTGTGCCCGACTTCGAGAAAGCGGGATAGAGGTGTGAATCCACAGACATGAGCGCTTCCAGAGGTCTTCCAGAGGCAAGTGGGCTCAACGAGTTACGCGCCACGGCGAGTATCCGCACGTGGCGCTCGTGGCCCACAATGAACCGTGTAGGTTGGTCGTAGTAACCGGCGCCTGTCAGATACGCGAACCGTGGCGGCCGTCGCAGTTGCGCGATTCAAGCGCTTATTCGCTCGCGCTCACTTGCGCCGCGATGTGATCCTTAATTGCTGGCCGGCGACTTTGTGGTCGGGGTCGCCAGCGTGTTGTTGGTCTTGGGAGCGGGTGTCGAGCTATTGTTCGGACCCTGCTGCTGCATGCCCGAGTTAGGAGACCCGGCGCTCATGCCGCTGTCCGAGTTGGTGGCGCCAGGCGTGCCGTAACCGCTCGTTGAGTCGTTCATCTGGTTCGTTGCCGGGCTGGACGTGCTGCCATGGCTCGACGAACCGCCACCGGCCGTGCCGCCAGCCGTCTGTGCATAAGCGCCGCCCGACAGCGCGAGCGCCGCGACGGCCGCGATTAATGCGCTGGTTGCCTTGTTCATGATCCGTTCCTCCTTGATTGAACTGGAATATCGACGCAGACGATCGCCGCCTGCTCGACCATGAATTGAACAATCACTGTGCCGCTGATCTTTTTCCGCACTGCAACGCCAAGCCAGATGCAGTCGGCATCAACCGACCCGAATGGTGAGTACTGGCCCCGAAACCGATGCTACGCTCGCCATATCTGTCATCCCACTACAGCCATGAAAACCGTTCGAGTGAATATTCGAGCCGCCATGAGCGCAGACATCGCCGCATTGATTGAATTGGATTCGATCGCGCAGCGTTCCCTCCAGCGGCAAGCGTTCATCGAAAATGCAGTTATCGCTGCGCAATGTTGGCTTGCAACCGAACCTGGCGATGGCGCATCACCCGTTGGATACGGTGTGTTGAATCAAAATTTCTTCGAACACTATTTTGTTCCACTGATCGTGGTTGGAGAGGAATCGCGACGCCGGAGAATCGGCATCGCGATTCTGCGCGAACTGGAGACTCAGTGCCGGGGGCCCAAACTATTCACATCGACAAATGCGTCCAATACACCGATGCGCGCGCTTCTGTCGCAGTGCGGATTTGTAGAGAGCGGCTATATCGACAACCTCGACGAAGGCGATCCAGAGTTGATCTTTGTGAAGCGCACGAGTGCTTGATGTCCACAATCAACGTCACCTCAACTTTCCAGAATTCTCTCCCACGCGCCCGATCGCGCCGAGCGGAACACGGCGTCGATCACTCGCATATTTGCGCGCGCATCTTCTAGCGGAATAGCCTGCGGAGTTCCACTCAATACCGCCTCCGCGAACGTGGCGGCTGCGACGCCATATTGATCGCACACCGGAATTTCCAGCCAGCGATCAGTCCCGACACCGGCGCTTGTGTTTTCACTGACTAACAGACGCGTCGGACGATCGTTTGGTGCATTGAATGGAATCTCGACCTCGATACGCCCCTTGGTCCCGTGAAATTGCATCCGCTGATAGGGGTGGGTTTGAGTCGAGTAGAAGAAACTCGCCTGCACACCGTCGAAGTCGATCAGCACGGAGCCAAGCCGGTCCACGTCGAATACCGGATCCTGCTCCATCAGGGCAACCACGCGCTTTGGCTCAGACCCGGTAACGAAACGTGACGTTGTGATGGGATAACAACCAATATCGAGCAGACCGCCGCCGCCCATTCCGCTCTGGTTGCGGATATTGTCAGGGTTCGTGTTGTTATAGGTGAAGCCGCCCGTCACCGCCCGCAATTCGCCGATCGCCCCTTCGTCGATCAAGGCCCGCACCTTCAACCATTGCGGATGGGTGCGAACCATGAAGGCTTCCTGTATGTATCGGCCGCTCCTGTCGCGTGCGGCGATGAGTTGTTCAACCTGTTGCGCGTCCAGCCCGATCGGCTTCTCACACAGGACGTGCTTGCCAGCCTCGACGGATTTGATCGTCCATTCCACGTGGATGTGATTGGGCAGCGGAATATATACCGCGTCGATTTCCGGGTCCGCCAGCAGCGCCTCGTAGCTGTCGTATGCGACACTCAAACCATATCTGGTTGCAGCTTCCCGAGCCTTCTCCGGAGATCGCGACGCGATGCCCTTCACCCGACACTTCGACGCGTTGTGCATGGGCACGACAACCTTGTCGTTGATCTTCGCGGCGCCCAGGATTCCCCAGACAACTTCATTCTTTGCCATGACATTCCCTTTTCCGATTGAGTCTCTGAAGAGAGCAGGCGGAACAAGCGCGTGAATCGGCAAGTCCATGAGCCCGCGAAGGACCAGAAGCGTCTGGTCACGCCAGTGTACTAACAGCGGAGATTTCCGCCGAGATATGCAACGACCGCCCCTGTCAGCGCGATGCCGTGCAATTCCTCCGGCGATGCCAGATGCGCCGCGACGATCTCCCGATTATCGAGCCGCAGCTCGGGCATGCGATCGAGGTGCAGTTCGAAGAAATGCACCCGGTCTCTTCGCCCCTCCCAACTGCCGCAGACGCTGCCCGCGGGGCGTAATGCGTACGACGACAAACCAATCTCCTCCTCCATTTCGCGCCGCGCCGCCGCATCAGGCGTTTCACCGGGCTGGAGACTACCGCCGGGGAAATTCCACTCGGGACGGTACGATGACTTCACGAGCAACAGTGCCCGCCCGACGTAGATGGCCACTAGCGCGCCCTCATGACGAGGCCGTCGAAGCCGCCACCAGACGCGAGCGAATCGATATCCGAGGCGAAGCACCATACGCCAGACAAAGTCGATAAACGTGGGCCGTCGCGCTCGCTCAAGGCTCGGCATTGAGTTCTCTCCTTTCGTTTCGTGTCCCGATGATCCTCCGGGGCGCCGCGTTGGTGCCTCTCTCACACCAATTCCGGTTCGTTTAATCGAAGGCGCTACCAGAACGGAGGCGATAACGCTGAACAACCATCAGCAAGCAGATCCCGACTGACGCCAGGATGTTCACAACGGGATAAAAAGCGACTGCCACCGTCCATTGTCTCAAGGCCAGTAATGCAAGAGCATATTTGACAACGCACAAAACGAAATATGGGAGGCTTTCGCCCCAAGGATCGCGAACAGTCTTGCGGATCGTCGGACCGAGGCCCGCAAGTTCGATGAGCGTCACCAGACAGATCGAGAGCGTCGGCTCTTCAGTCAGCATCCAAAGAGGTATGGCTAGCAGCGCTGCGCCGAGAAACATCCAGTCGGATCTTGTCCAACTTTTCTCACCTCGATAGAAGCTCGCCACGAAAATCAGAATACATGTTACGGCGATCGCCGCCGTACACCACGCAGAAGGGCCTGCACCCGCAACAAATTGACCGGCGGCAGCGATGGTCGTGACGATCGACCAGATTAGCCACGTGAAAAGATGGGGACGAACGGCGCGCCTGAGAATCGCGAGCCCGTAGGGAATGGCCGCCAGGAGCGATATAACCGAACCGATGACTCCAAATATCGAAGCGGTATCGTGGTCAATGTTTACCATTGCAATGATGTCTGTTCATACACCCGGAAGCCGGCATCATCATGCCGTCCCCCCCTGCTTTTGCCTCCGCTAAACAGGGCGCGGCAGACGCGAGAACCATGCCCCACAAACCAGCTCAGTCCTTGACGTTGCGCTCGCAATCTTCCCAGTACCGAAGCGGGTCGTGATGCTGTGGATAGTGTGTCTTGAGCCATACCGACAGCCTGGTCCAATCTGGATGGTTGGTACCAGTCTGGGCAGACCAGATCGACGACCGCTCAAGAATTTGACCGTTCATGCGATCACGGACAATCAAGCTGCCTAATCCGCTCGAACTGTTCGTCTGTGACTCGACCAGATACCGCGGCAGAATCCTGAGCTCGGCATCCTCGGCCCACCCGTATAAGGCGCGCACCACGCCGGACGGATCTCGCAACTCGATGGGACCGCTTTTCGGGCGAACGGCTGTCCATCCTTCGGGAAAGTCGGTGACAACCTCGCTCTTACCTTCCCTCACCCACTTCACGCGCCACGCTTTCACCATCGACTCGCGCATGCGAGATATCGACTCGTAGCCGGCAGGCAACTCGATCGCCATCGGAAGTGAAATGAGGTTGTCTTTCCAGAGTTTGGACTCCTCGTCCACGCGCTCGACCACGTCGAACGCCCCTGCTTCGAATGGGTTCTCAGGCCGGCTGGATGTTTTCACGCTCCCGGCAGGCAGTCCTTCGAAAAGGCGCTCAGCATCATGGCGCGTTAGTTTCGTCTTTCCTTTCTTCATTGGGTTTCTCTGCAGCAAGGTTGTCGCGAGCGGCCAGGTCACAACGACCGAAATCGGGCGCCACCTCCGCTCACGCGTCTGAACGTGCTTACGTTCCTGTTCTGGGCTATTCGCCTGTTACCAGCTTCCGCGGCGGCAATGGCGCCGCTCGTGCCGTCACCCTGCCGCCACATGCCGCATGGATCGCTCCACACGATGGCGAGAGGACGTGCATACGAGAGATTATAGGCCGGTCGAACAGGTGGACGCCCGATCGGGCGCGCGGCAGCTTTCGTGGCAGGAGCGTCATCGCTTTGCCACGCATTGACACACCGCATGCCGGCCTTCGGCGGAGGCGTTCGTCGTCTCGCTCTGGAGCGCGTCACAAAACGGCGCGGGTGTCTCGAAAGGCGCAAACTGCTTCGATAACACAGCGCGATAGACACAAGCGGTCCAACGGAGGAAATCATGCCTGCGACCGAACCCTGGATATGTCCGACGTGTGCAGTTCACGTCACCACGCCTTTCTGCCCGATGTGCGGCGAGAGCCCAATTCGGCCGCCCGACCTTACGCTGCGCGGTATCGGAGCAAAGGTCCTGCACGCGGCGACGAGCATCGACGGACGCCTGCTTCGCACGTTCTGGGTGTTGCTACGTCATCCAGGCGAGCTGACGGTCGCGCATCTGAATGGGAAGCGCATGCCTTATGTCGCGCCGTTCCAACTGTTTCTTATCGCAAACGCGTTTTTCTTCGCGATGCAGTCGCTGACCGACACCCAGATCTTCGGCTCGACTCTGGTGTCCCATCTTTATCATCAGGATTGGAGTCCGCTCGCGCGGTCGCTGGTGACCGAACGCGTTGCGACACTACGGACCGACCTGCCCCAGTACACGTCCACTTTCGACCGTGCGGCGGTGATCAATGCCAAGTCACTCATCATTCTCATGGTGGTTCCGTTCACTCTGGTGTTGTGGATGACCTTTCTCCGCGCGCGCAAGCCATTCGTTACCTTTGTCTATTTCTCACTCCATCTCTATACGTTCCTGCTGTTGCTGTTCTCGCTCGCGCTGGCCGTCGCAGCTATCGAGTTGCGTCTAGGCGGCCTCGGACTCGCTTCACCCGTCGTCGACAACCTTCTTTCGATCGTCAATCTTGGCCTCTGTGGCGGCTATGTGTTTCTTGCCTTGAAACCCGTGTTCGGCTCTCACGGCATAACGCGGCTCGTCAAGGCGGCAGCTATGGCGCTGGCGGCTGGCCTCATCGTTCCAGGCTATCGGTTCGCAATTTTTCTGATCACGCTATATACGGCGTGAGCGCGGAACATCGATGTCGGATGAGATCGCCCCATTGCCGTCCCTCAGAATGGCAAAACGAATGACCGAAGTCCGTATAGCATGCGACGGTCGCCCGCCGCGCCCTCGCTAACGTTCTTCGGTCATGGCGGTTGCGTCATCCCTTTCTCCGAGCCCGCAACCAAGCTACTCGACAAACAGATTTCGTGTCGGCGCATGCGTACGTTGCCGTGTCTCCCACCCGTCGGCCAGGCCCACATCTGCGTCGGACGCGGGCAACATGGGGACCCCGCGAAGCAGATCGGACGCACGCTCGGCGAGCATGATCGTCGGTGCATTCAGATTGCCATTGGGCTCGGTCGGGAATACGGATGAATCGATGACTCGTAAGCCCTCCATGCCACGCACCCGCAACTCGGAATCGACCACAGCCATGTCATCCTCCCCCATGCGGCACGAACCACACGGATGCATCGTGCTTTCCAGGTTCGCCCTGACAAACGCATCGATCTGCTCATCCGTTTGCACGTGCGGGCCGGGCGCGAGTTCGGCATCGCGAAACCGGTCCATCGCCGGCTGCCCGATGATTTCTCTCGTCAACCGGACGCAGCGTCGAAAGCCCTCGCGATCCTCTTCGTTATCCAGATAGTTGAAGCGGAGTTGCGGATGCGTATAGGGATCCGCCGACATCGCCCTGACATAGCCCCGGCTCTTCGGCTTGTTCGGTCCGGTCAATATCATGAACCCATGTCCCTTGAACGGCTTGTCGCCGTCGTAGCGCATGGCGGCGGGCAGGAAATGGAATTGAATGTCAGGCCAGCGCAATCCCGCTTTCGACCGGATGAATCCACCCGCCTCGAAATGGTTGCTTGCCCCAAGTCCATCCTTGAACAAGAGCCACCGCAGCCCGATCATGAATTTGCTGAACGGGTCCATTTTCGCGTTGAGGGTGACGGGCTCCTTGCAGGCATACTGAATATAAATTTCCGCATGATCCTGCAGATTTTCGCCGACGCCGGGCAAATGATGCTTTACCTGGATCCCAGCCTTGCGCAGCACCTCGGCGGGCCCTATTCCGGAGCGTTGCAGCAGGTGAGGCGAACCGATCGGACCCGAGGCGATCAGTACTTCAGCACGGCATCGCGCAACGTGCGTCCTTCCGCCCTGATCGTACTCAACCCCAACCGCGCGCTTGCCTTCGAGAATCACGCGGCGGGTCATCGCATTCGTCACCACGGACAGATTGGGCCGCTTCATTGCCGGGCGCAAATATGCATTAGCAGTAGACCAGCGCACACCGTCTTTGACAGTCATATGCATTGCGCCAAAGCCCTCCTGCATATGACCGTTGCAGTCTTCCGTCTTGATGTATCCAGCCTCTGCGCCTGCCTCGATCCACGCGCCGTACAACGGATTCGCCATGTTGTTGCCGTTGTTCGTGGACAGTGGTCCGGCCTCGCCCCGGTACTCGTCGCCACCGAACTTGTAGCTCTCAGCGCGCCTGAAATACGGCAAACAGTTGCGATAGCCCCAGCCTCGCGCACCCAATTCCTCCCATTCGTCGAAGTCGTAAGCGTGGCCGCGAATATAAACGAGGCCGTTGATCGACGACGATCCGCCCAGCACCTTGCCGCGCGGGCAATGCAATTGGCGGCCATTCAGATGAGCTTCGGGGGCGGTCTGATAGCGCCAGTTGTACTTCGAAGTGTTCATCGGCATGGAAAACGCGCTCGGCATCTGAATGATGACACTGCGATCGCTTCCGCCGTATTCCAGCACCAGAACGCGGACCGCCGGGTCCTCGGTGAGCCGGTTGGCCAATACACACCCGGCCGATCCAGCGCCAACAATGATGTAATCGAATTGCTCGGTAGCCATGATATTTGCCTGCTTCCTGAATCTTGATGGGGTCGTCTATGGTTCAGTAGCGACCTTTGTCGCCGGTGGTGTACTGCGGTGATGTCTTCTCGACGGAGGCGATAACAGACTCTTCGTGCTTCAGATCGAGCGAGCGCGACAATGCGTAGTACGCGAGGCCGGATACCAACAGACCGACCAGCCAGGCCAGATCGACGCTGCCCATCGCGCGGGCAAGCGGCCCGACATACACCTCGTTAGCGCCGTCGAGCACGCAGAAGAACGGGATCATCGAAGCGAATCCGATCGCGTAAGCCGTCAGACCGCGCGAGCCCCATGTCCCGTACAGGTTGTTATGAGGCAGGAAGAAGTGTGGGATGGCGTAGCGACCCTTGCGGACGAAAAAGTAGTCGGTCAGATTGACAGCCGTCCAGGGCACCAAAAAATACAGCATGACGACCAGGTAGATATTCAGGACGGAAAGACCTTTCCCCGACGTATAGATGCTAAGCGCCACACCGAGCTGAAGGATCACCACGAAGATAATCGCGAGAATGCGAGTCCTGGGGGTGGGCTGGAGTTTCCGGAATGAATCGACTGCGGTGATAGCCGTCAGTTTTGCGCTATATATGTTCATCGCGATGACGGGTAGAAAGGCCAGGATCGTGACGCCAACCACAACGCTCCCCATTCCCGGTGCGAGGTCGTTACCCACCTGATTCAACGCGACTAGCACATCGGTCGCCTGCAGATGGTCCGCCAGCCAGCCGCCAATCGCGATCATCCACGCCCCCGACAGCGATGCGCCAAGGAACACAGCCGCTATCAGTTTGCCGCTCGGCGTGTTCTTCGGCAGATAGCGCGAATAGTCGGATACATACGGTGCGTAGGCGATGTTGTAGCTGGCGGCCGCTGCGAACTGTGCGATGAAAGCGATCCAGCCGAAGCCCAGCGGCGGCGGTGGCGTGGCTCCCGGCGCGACAGCGGGGAGCGGCACGTCATGCACCCAATGCATCAGCACGGCCACCGTGACGAGTCCATAAAGGGGCAGCGACAGATACAACGCCCATTTGAAACTCCGGTGCATCCAGTCGTGACCGAGAATCGCCAGAATCGAAGCGGGCAGCGTCACAGCCAGCGCCACCTTGACGGGGTCCCAGTTGAACAGTGCCTTGAGGCCTTGCATCATCAGCACGAGGTTGACGATGTTGAATCCGGCAAACACAAATAGCGTAGCCAACAGCACGACGATGACCCCGCGATAGCCGAACTGCGCTCTAGACTGGATCATCTGGGGCAGGCCAAGGTGAGGACCTTGTGACCCGTGAAAAGCCATGAACAAGGTGCCGAACATGATGCCCAGCGTGCCGGCTATGGTGGTCCACAGCGCGCTCAGTCCAATGCTGGGGCCCACAAAGCCAATGGTCATGGTAAAGAAAGTGAAATTACCCAGAAACCAGAATGGTCCCTGTCTGGATAGTCTGTCAGTTCGTTCGTTATCCGGAATAAAGTCTATTGAGTGGCCTTCGATGGCGCCGTGCTCGACTCCGGCTACGGTGCCTTTCACTGTATCGTCTGCTGCTTGCATCATGTACCCCTGACTCGAGTGAGAGGTTGATGGAATGAGAATAGACCGGTCATGCATGCCACGCCCGGACACCCGCTCGCTGGACTACGTTCGATTGGGCGCCGGCGGATTGACGGCTCAGTGCAACGTGATCCAGACCGCTTTGCTCTCCATCAGATGATCGAGTTGTTCGGGGCCGAGGTCTTTGCCAAAGCCGGATTCCTTGAATCCACCGAATGGCATCGACGGGTCGATGGTGCTGTGTGCGTTGACATAGACCGTGCCGGCACGCAGCTCTGGAATCAGTCTATGTACGCGGTTCAGGTCGTTTGAGTAAATCGCGGCGGCAAGACCGTATGGCGAGTCATTCGCGAGCGACAACGCGTCGCTGACATCGTCGAAGGGTGCGGTCACGAGCACGGGACCGAAGATTTCTTCGCGGACAATCTTCATGTCATTGCGGCAATTCGCAAAGATCGTCGGCTGAACGAAATAGCCTGGCCGATCCAGTAAATGGCCACCGTACGCCACTTCCGCGCCTTCGCGCCGCCCAGCTTCAATATACGATTCGACACGATCCTTCTGAAGCGCGGAAACAAGCGGGCTGATGAAGCAATCGCGATCGAGGCCGGGCGCGATCTTCATCTGACGCGTGTGTTCGATCAAAGCATCAACAAACTTGTCGTGAATGCCGCGCTGGATGTACACCCGTGTTCCCGCATCGCACACCTGTCCGGAATTGAAGAAGATGCCGTTTGCTACGGCTTGGGCAGCCGCCTCGATGTCGGCGTCCTCCAGCACCAGCACCGGCGATTTGCCGCCCAGTTCGAGCGTGATGCGTTTGATGCCACCCACGGCCGCGTGCCCGACCGAGCGGCCCACTTCGGTGGAACCCGTGAACGTGATCTTGTCGATACCCGGATGGGCAGCCATCGCCGCCCCAATATCGCGCCCTCGCCCCGTGATGACGTTGACGACGCCGTCTGGAATCCCGGCCTCTTGCACCAGCTCCGCGAAGCGAAGCGTCGACAGCGACGTCAGCTCGGCCGGCTTGATGACGGTTGTGCAACCCGCGGCGAGCGCGGCCGCCACCTTCCACGCCATCGTTTGCAGCGGGAAGTTCCAGGGGACGATGACGCCGATGACACCAATCGGTTCCTTGCGCGTGTAGGCAACATAATTGCCAGGCAGGGAGGGTTCTACCGTGCGGCCATGGAGCTTTGACGCCCAACCTGCAAAATAACGGAAGGTGTCGATCGTGCCCTGCACGTCGACGTCACGCGCATTGGCGACTGACTTGCCCACATCGATCGATTCGATCTCGGCCAACTCCGTTGCATTCGCTTCGATCAGATCGGCAAGGCGATGGAGCAGTCGTTCACGCTCAAGGGGCTTGAGCTTTCGCCACGGTCCCCCGTCGAATTGTTTGCGAGCAGCTTCGATCGCGCGATCCAGATCGGCGGTCGTCGCCAGCGGAATCTGTGTGATCACACCCCCGGTGGACGGTTCGTGTACCGCGCATGACTCGCGGTCGCCTTGTGAAACCCAGGCACCGCCGATGAACATCTTCTGCGGGCTGGTGAGAAACCGTTGCGTCGCTTCGCAGATCCCAAACGTCTCCAGATAATTTTGTACGACTTTATCCATCATTGTCTCCTGTGTTACGGATTAACTGCTGCACGGCCTCTGGTGGGCCATCGGCAAACATCGATATAAACGTGGCTTGTGGCAGCGCGGCCTTTTGAGAGACTATGAGCGACACGGTCGCGTGAAAAAATCACGTGGATCAGATATTCATATCGGAAATTCCGAAGCAAGCGTTAGTAACGGAGCGACGACGGTGATCCAGTTGCAGGACGTGGACCTGAAGCTGTTAAGGGTTTTCATGACAGTGGTGCGATGCGGCGGCTTTTCCGCCGCCCAGGCAACCCTGAACGTCAGCCAGTCGACCATCAGCGAACAGATGACGACGCTCGAAACGCGTCTGGGGCTCAAGCTTTGTGAGAGGGGGCGCAGCGGCTTTCGTCTAACCGAACATGGCCTGGCGACTTACGAGGCCGCGCAGCGCTTGCAACTGGCGGTGGAAAATTTCTGTGTGGACACAGATGCACTAAAGAAGAACGTCTCGGGCAGGCTGTACCTCGGCATCATCGACAACACGGTGACCGACTCGGCTTCACCACTGCCACAGGCACTGCAGGCGTTCGTATCGAGGGGGCACGACGTGCATCTGGATGTCTATGTGGGCATGCCTGCCGAACTGGAGGAGCGCGTGCTCGATGGCCGTTTGCACATCGCCGTCGGGCATTTTCCGCTGCACGTACCAGGCCTCACCTACACCGACCTCTATAGCGAACCGGACGGTCTGTATTGCGGGAAGCATCACGTGCTCGCTGGCCTCCCACCCGACGATGCCTCGCTCAAACAGGCCATCGCGTCCAGCCGCGTAGTCGCGCGCGGCTATCTGCAGCAGCACGACCTGCGAATGCTCAGCGCCAGTAAAGCCGCAGCGACCGTGGACAACATCGAGGCGCAGGCCATCCTGATTCTGTCGGGCGCGTACATCGGATTTCTGCCGATCCATTACGCTGCCCGATGGGTCGGGCGCGACGAGATGCATCATATTTGCCCCGACCAGTTCGGCAGCCGTTGGCCATTCTGCGCAATCACGAAGCGGGCCGCCGTGCCCCCTACCATCCTGCAGGTATTCATGACGGACTTGATGGAAAGCTACCGTCTGGCCCAGCAGGCAGCGAACGCGACGTAGGGATTGCAAAGCGTCCGCTTCGATCTACGGCTGGGAAGGTGCCAGCGGCGTCGGCTCACCGTTTCGATAGGTATAAATGGTGATTGGCGAGTCCTTCAGATCGCGGTTCTGGTCAAATCGATAGTGCCCTGAAACCCCTTGAAAATCGATGCCGGCGAGTGCAGCACGATACTGTGCCGGCTCGATGGCATTGGCCTTCTGCATGGCCCGCGCGACGATGTTCATGCCGTCGTATAACGCAGCGCTGTAGGTCAATGGGTCCGTATGGAAGCGCTGCTTGTAATCCGCCTTGAACTGCCGCCCTTCCTGCGTCTGGTCGAGCACGGGGCCGCCTTGCGGACAATACACGCCCGTATCGACCGTCTCGCCGCCAACTTTCGCCAGTTCGGCATTGCACATGGCATCGCCGCCAAGCAGGTAACCGTTCATCGCGAGGCGTTTCATCTGTTTGCGCAGCGCTCCGGCTTGCGCGTAGTAGCCGCCGTAGAAAATCCCTTCCGCGTTCGCGCCTTTGATGTGTGTGAGGATCGAGACGAAATCGGTCGCTTTGTCGGTCGTGTATTCGCGATCCACAATCTCAATGCCGTTGGCTTTGGCTGCGTCGATAAATTCGTCGGCGAGACCCTGGCCGTATGCTGTCCGGTCGTCGATCACCGCGATCCGCTTGATCTTCAACTTCCGGGCCGCAAATTCGCCCATGCGGCTGCCAAGCTGCGTGTCGCTGGCGGAGATGCGAAACACGAACGGATAGCCGTGTTGCGTGATCGACGGGTTCGATGCGACGGTCGCCATCACGATTCCCGCGACATTCACCAGGCTTGAAATCGGAATCGCGACGCCCGAATTGAAAGGCCCAAAGATGACCTTCACGTTGTCGTCGACGAGGCGCTGCGCCACTGTCATACCGGTACGCGGATCGGCGGCATCATCTTGCGAGACCAGTTCGAAGCGGGTCTTCCGGCCGCCGATCACTAGCCCCTGGGCATTCAGACGCTCGATCGCCATCCTGACGCCGTTTTCGTCGTCCTTGCCAATGGCAGCCTGCGGGCCGGTCAAGGGACCCGTCAAGCCGATTTTCACCACCTGCTCCTCCGTCGCCGCGTGCGCCGACACCATGCTCAAAGCGGCTGCCGTCAACCATGCACCTGCGTTCAATTTTTTCATCGCGCTCTCCTCACATCGGTAAGTATCAAGTCGCCCTGCCTCCGCAGGCAGTTGACAGCAATTCTGTGTAGCCAAATTCCCCAATAAAATGCACCATTGATGAAACACATTTCGGTAATTTCCGAAGTAACCGAGGGACCGCGCGATGCAAGTTCAGGACACAGATCTCAAGCTGTTGCGGATCTTCGAAACCATCGTCCGTTGCGGCGGCTTCGCCGCAGCGCAACCTATTCTCAACATTGGCGCATCGAGCATCAGCGAATACATGTCGCAGCTGGAGACACGCCTCGGACTACGATTGTGTGAGCGCGGACGCGCGGGTTTCCGGCTGACAGACGAAGGCGCGGAACTGCACGCCGCCGCACAGCGTCTGCTCGGCGCGGTCGATACGTTTCAGATGGAAGCAGGTACGTTGCGCAATCAGCTTTCTGGTGTATTGCGCTTCGGCATGATCGAAGCAACGTTGACCGACAAATACTCGCCGCTGCCGACAGCGATCCGGGAGTTCGGCCAGATGGCGCCCGACGTCCGTCTGCATGTGCAGATCGACACACCTGGCAGCATGGAGCAGCACGTGCTGGACGGGCGCCTGCATCTGGCCGTGGGGCCGTTTCCCGCGCAGATTCCCGGTCTCGATTACTTGCCACTTTATAGAGAGGAGCAGGGGCTCTACTGCGCATCGACCCACTCGTTGTACGAGCGGGCAGGCGGCCGTGTCCCGTTGTCGGTTATTAGCAAGCAACGGCTCGCTGCGCGTGCTTACCTCGGCAGCCAGGAACTCAAGCTACTGCACATGGCACAGGCCGCGGCCTCGGTCGACAACGTCGAAGGCCGCGCGATGCTCATCCTGTCGGGCAACTATGTGGGCTTTCTGCCGCCTCACTATGCGCAGCCGTGGGTCGACAGCGGACTACTGGCGCGCATCGATCCTGAGCACTATGTGACTCATCTGGATTTTCAGATCATCACGCGCAAAGGCGCCGAATCGGCGCGCGTCGTGCAGGCTTTTTGCAACCAGCTGCGAGCGGCGGCCAGGAAAGTCAACCGGGCCACACGCAGCAGCAAATAGCTAAAGAGAACTTAGCGGGAAAGGTTTCGTTTGACTTTGCGCTGATGCATCACGCGGCCAATCGTATTCAGCAGCAGTTGCGCCGCGAGGATCGACGTCGAGCCCGAATGATCGTAGTCAGGTGCGACTTCCACGAGGTCGATGCCAATCACGTCACCCTGCTCAGCAAGGCCAGCGAAGAGTTCGAGTCCTTCGTAGTACAGCAGGCCGCCGTGGCTCGGCGTACCCGTGCCGGGCGCGATCGACGGATCGAAGCCATCGATATCGATGGTCAGGTAATATCGCACGCCCTTCGGGATACGGTCCAGGACGCCCTGGATGCCGAGGCGTCGAAGGTCGCGCACCGAGATAATGTCCGAGCCCATCTCGCGTGCCTGGGCATAGCCCTCGCGCGCAGTAGACGACACGTTGCGGATGCCGATTTGCGTCATGCCCGATACCACGCTTTTTTCCGCCGCGCGCCGCAGCGGATTGCCGTGGCCATGGCGTACACCATGGCGCTCGTCGACGAAATCGAGATGGGCGTCGATATGGACGATGTGAAACGGCTCCTGACCTTCGAATGCATTGATGCACGGAATGTTGATCGAGTGATCGCCTCCCATCACCACCGGCAATGCGCCCGCCGCCAGGATCTTGCGCACGCCGTACTCGATGTTGGCGTGACTCTTCTCCGTGTTGGTATGCACCATGTCCGCATCACCGATATCGACAATGCGAACTTCGTTGCTGGGCAAATACACGACGTCGTCTTCGAAGTCATACGCGCCGCCGTGTCCGAATGAGAACAGCGTCGACGCATCCCGGATCGAGCGCGGACCGAACCTTGCACCCGCCCGCCACTGCGTACCGCAGTCGAAAGGAGCGCCCATCACCGCGACATCCGCATCAATTTTGTCCCAGTCAAGACACAGCGGAGACTTCGCGAACGTGCAGATTCCAACAAAGGGCAAATTAAGCCGACCGGTTTCGTAGCTGTTTTCAGACATGATATTGCACTCGTCCCAGTTGTTCGTTCAGATAGGTACGGCGCACAGGGCGCCCTCATCACCGCCGCAGCGCCGTCCGTTGTGACAGGCAGGCGGTGCATCTGGAACGGAGTCTAGGCAAACAAATTCGACGGAAAAATGCCAAAAATCAGAAACACACTTCGGGATAATCCGAAGCATTTGCGGGCACATCCAGATCGCGATAGAGCCGCTATGCACCCGAGCGGGAAGTTGACTGCCGTCTATTTGAAAAGACTTGAGTTCGCTTCTTTGAGGTAGTAGTCTTGCGCTGTTCTACAACGAAGCACGGGAGAGATCGTCCATCCGCGACGACGCCGACGGAGCAACCGCCCCGGAAACTCTCAGGCAAAAGGACCGTGCAGCGAGAACATCTGGAGAGCGGCGCATGCGCGCCCACCGAAGGGGAGCTATTACCGTAACCGGTATTAGCGAAACTCTCAGGTACATGGACAGATGGGGCATTGACGCCGGTAATCATCGGCCGGCGATGCTCAACTAACACTGGACCATGTCATGTCCCATATTGCCATCATTGGCGCCGGAATTACGGGCGTCACCACTGCTTACGCCCTCGCCCGTCGTGGTTACCGCGTCACCGTTCTCGAACGTCATCGCTACGCGGCAATGGAGACGTCATTTGCCAACGGCGGCCAACTATCGGCCAGCAACGCTGAGGTGTGGAACAGCCGCTCCACCGTGCTGAAAGGCCTGCGTTGGATGTTTAGCCGCGACGCTCCGCTCCTCATGAATCCGAGACCGAGTTGGCACAAGTACAGCTGGATCGGCGAGTTCCTGCGCCAGATTCCGAACTATCGCACCAACACGATCGAGACGGTGCGGCTAGCCATCGCTGCACGTGAGCACATGTTCTCGATCGCGGAGCGGGAGCACATCGATTTCGACCTCGAAAGACGTGGCATCTTGCATTTCTATGCGACCCGCAAGGAGTTCGACGCCGCGACAAAGGTCAATGCATTGCTACGTGAAGGCGGTCTTGAGCGGCGCCCAGTGACACCCGACGAAATCCGCGCGCTTGAGCCGGCGCTTCATGGGCAGTTTCACGGCGGCTTCTTCACCGAGTCGGATTCGACCGGCGACATTCACAAGTTCACGCGTGGGCTTGCTGAAGCCTGCGTGCGTTTGGGTGTCGAGTTCCGCTACGACACGAGCGTGCAGTCCATTTCCGAGGCCGCAGACGGTGAATTGAGGGTTGCTTTCGCGCACGAAAATCAGACTGATACGGAAAGCTTCGACCGGGTAGTGATTTGTGCGGGTGTCGGAAGTCGTGCGCTAGCCGCGTATGTGGGAGATCACGTGAACGTCTATCCGGTGAAGGGTTATTCGATCACTGTGTGCCTCGACGACGCAGAAAGCCAGCACGCCGCGCCTTGGGTCAGCCTGCTTGATGACAACGCCAAGATTGTCACCAGCCGTCTCGGTGTCGATCGCTTCCGTGTTGCTGGAACGGCTGAATTGAACGGCCTGAACCGTGACATCCGTTCGGATCGAATCCAGCCCCTCGTCAATTGGACACGCGCGCATTTCCCGGACATGTCGACGGCGCGCATTATTCCGTGGGCTGGCCTGCGCCCCATGCTGCCAGGCATGCTGCCCAAAGTGGGCGCCGGTCGCCGACGCAACATTTTCTACAACACTGGACACGGGCATTTGGGGTGGACCCTCTCAGCAGCGACTGCGGAAGCTGTTGCAGAACTCGTGGCCGGTAGTATGCCTAACTTAATGAGCGTCAAGCCCGCGAGAAAGCGAACAGGCCTGCCGGTCAACGTCTGATAAGCGTTTTCAGCCGACAGCACAGGCCCCGCGCGACGCGGGGTCTCGAGTTTTTAAGAGGTCGCCCATTCCGGCTAACCAACCCATCCCGTTCGAGTCTCCCGCACCGCGTCGCGCTCAAACATGACATGGCGCGAGACAGATCACTCATCCACGGCGTCATGCAGGTGGCTTGCGAGGTAGTCGATCAGCGCTCGCACCTTCGACGGAAGGAAGCGGTTAGGCGGATACAGCAGCCAGACGGGACCCATGTAAGAACGCGCCTCGAATTCCCAGTCGGCGAGCACCTGAACGAGGCAGCCTTGCTGTAGCGCCTCTGCAGCAGCGAAGTCGGGCAAGCCTGCAATGCCGAGATCCTGCAACGCAGCCTCAAGGCGGGCGCCCGCATGGTTGGCGATATAGCGCCCTCTGACTTCCAGCGACTGCGTCTCGGTGCCACGCCGGAAATGCCATCGATTGTCGTCAACCGTTTCCCCGAGATACAGGCATTCGTGCCGGCTGAGATCGCGTGGCGCGACGGGCGTCCCGCGCACTTTGAGATAAGCGGGCGACGCGCATAGCAGCCATTTCACGGTGCCGAGCCGCCGGGCGGCCAGGCCCAACGGCGGCGAACGGGTCAGGCGGATCACCATATCGACGTCATCACGCAGCGGATCGACTTCGCGGTCGGCGAAGATCAACTGAACGTCCACGTCCGGCAAGCTACGCAGAAATCCCGGGATCAGCGGATGGATGACGGACTTGGCGAATGCAACCGGTGCGCTGATGCTGACCTTGCCACGCGGCTCGCCAACCACTTGTCCCGCGACATCGACGGCACCCGACGCCGCGCCTACCATGTCGCGGCAATACCGGTAGACCTGCGCGCCCGAATCCGTGACCCGGACGCTGCGCGTCGACCGCTCCAGCAAGCGCGTGCCAAGCGCTTCTTCAAGGCGCTTGATCTGCCGGCTTACCGTCGACGGCGTGCTGCCCAGCTGGCGCGCGGCCTCCGAGAAGTTGCCTGCGTCGACGACGCGGGCGAAAGTCGCCATGTCCGGTAACAACGCAAAAAGCTCATTGGGATTCATTTGTCGTACACACACCCGCCGAACGCATCTGTGCATCGGCGACATAAAAGATGTTCCGCTAGACCCGATTATAGTTTTGTACGCAATACTCGACAATCTGGACTGTTCGAATAGAGATTGAAGGTCCGCCATGTCGAAACAAAAGCGCTTGCTCTGGATCTCCGACCTGATGCTGCTCGCGGTCGCGATGGTGTGGGGCACAAGCTATGGGGTCGCGAAAGGCGCGCTCGCGTTCTATCCCGTGCTGGGGCTATTGGCGCTGCGCTTTGGGCTGACGTTTGTGGTGCTGTCGCCCGCGTTGCGTTCGCTCCGGCGGGCCAAGGCGTCCGAGCTGATCGGCACGCTCGGCACGGGTGTACTACTGCTCAGCATCCTGTTGGCCGAGACATTTGGAATATCTTTGACCCGTGCTTCGAACGCAGCGTTCCTCATCAGTTTGTGTGTCGTGCTCACGCCGCTCGTCGAATGGGCGCTGCTGCATAGAAAGCCGTCGCACGTCGAGCGTATTGCCGTCGTAGTGTCGTTGGCCGGCGCCACGTTGGTGAGTGGTGGCGTGTTCATTCCGACTGCAGGCGACGCGCTGATTCTTCTGGCTGCGCTGCTCCGCGCGCTGATGATGTGCGTGACGAGGCGCGTGATGCACGACTCGACGCTCGCTCCGTTGTCCGTGACGGCGGTTCAGGCAGGCACCGTCGCGTTCGGCAGTGTCATCGCGGCGCTGGTGTGTCCGTCGCAGCCGTGGCCTGCTCTGCCGACGTTAGCTGGGCATGGCAGCTTCTGGATGAGCATCGGCTATCTGGTGGCTGCGTGTACGCTGTTCGCATTCTTCGCGCAGAACTTTGCCGTCAAGCGTAGTAGCCCAACGCGCGTGGCGTTGCTGATGGGCAGCGAACCGGCGTTTGGTGCGCTGTTCGCGTATGCGTGGCTCGGGGAGCACCTGTCTGTCTGGGGCTGGGCCGGAGGTGGGTTGATGGTATTTGCCTCGGTGCTTGCGACAGTGCGTTGGCAAAGGCGTGACGGCACTTCGGTCGACATGCGTCCGGTGATTTCGAATGAGGCTTGACGAGGCAGAGGTTGTTGGCCGCCCCCTGAACGCCCAACACCCTGGTTTCATTGAGGCGGCGGCGCTGGCACCAGCCCGTACCTGGACATGACATCGATAAGCTTCGAGCGGTCGGGCGGCCCGCCGGCGCTTACGATTGCTCCGACATCACGAAAATACTGAGCACCTACGTCCGGCGTCAGGACGATCAGTGCGCGGGCCGTGCCATTGTGCGGGTTGCTGAAGTGATGAACCGACCCGCGTGGGGTAAACATCCATTCGCCCGGTACGAGGTCGCGGACTACCCCGTCGACCGAGTACCGGAGCATGCCCTCCAGCACATAGACGCACTCCTCGTTACGTGTGTGGCTGTGTGGCGGCGGGACTTGAGCGCCGGGGGCCACAGTCAACTCGAAAACGCCCATCCCGCCAGTGGCAGTTCCATCAATCAGATACTGAATGCTCAATTGACCAATGTTGATGGGTTCGATCGGAACCGCGCCGCCAGGTGTCATTTTCGAATTCCTTCGGATTAAGGATACTCGTCAGTCCGCCCGCGTTGCAGGTTGGGGCGTGCCGCTCGCGGCGCGTCCGCCGACCGAACGGAACGCAATTCATCTCGGATTATGCGCCTCTCTAGAACGCATTTTGTGCAGAAGGGCGATAGGCCGCTATTGGCCCGAACCCTGCCCACTCACGCATCGATGCATTGATTCGCCCCTTCGGTCGCTGCGGCCCACGCGCATCGTCAATTCACGCTGAACGGTGACACCATCATCGTCTTGGTCGCACTCACGCCCGTCCCGCTCGACGCAGGCGGCGTCCAGCGATACAGCACAATGCTCGCGTCGTTGTAGTTGTCCTTCGTTACTTCATATTCGCCGTTCGAACGCCGATACGCCCGAAGTCCATACATCGAGTCCACGTCGTTGCCCACATCGACCGTGTTCGGATTGCTATTGACGAGCGTGATATCGAGGTTCCCCGTCGTGAGGTTGAACGCATCGATATTCGGCACGGTATGGACGTAGCCCACAAAAAGATAATTCCCGGCGGCCACAACCGATTTTGGATTGGCGCTAGCAAGGTTGATCACCGGATTCGGCGCAGTCCTGTTGCCGGCCAGCCAGCCGTGATACACCTCGACACGCGATCCGATCGCGGTCCAGTCCGTGCTGCCCGTGATCCCCGTGAGAATCATCGTGTCGCTTTCGGGCAGGTACATGATGCGCGTCAGTTGCCCGATCGTCGCCGGAATCGGCATCGTGATCGCGGCACCCCACAGCGGTTTGCCGTTCGCATCGAAACCGTTCAGCGGGTAGTGTGAAATCGCGTTGGTCTTGTCGAGGCCAGCCCAGATATCGCCCTTGCTATCCAGGCAGAAGCCATTGCGGACTTTTGCCGTCGCGCCGAACGACGTTCCCGGCAGCGTGCTATCGGGAATCGCAATGTACCCGCTTGCCCGATTGAAATGGAAAAAGTAAAAGGTATCGGGATTCTGGCTCGCTGCGACGAGTATCCGGTGTCCGCCCACGCTGACTACCTGAGCGAAATGTTCGCCGCGCTCGTGGTCGGCGAGATTGATGCGCGGATCGGAGGGGTAGGTGAATGGATCGATCGTGTTCGCAACGTAGACGCCTCCCGGGGTGCCCGCATAAATGTTCATACCGCCGTAGAAGATCGCCCCGTCGGTGGCTGGGTCGGGTGCGGCGTTGCCTTCAAAGTTCACCGACTGAAGCTGCCAGCGCAACACTCCCGTGCCATCGTATGCGTGGATGTCGGTGCCGCCGTTGCGGCCGAGATCCCACGATCCGCCCCACGGGTTGTTCAGCACGTAGAGATTGCGCGCAGAATCCCTGCCGATGCCGGTAACGCGCGTGAACCGCCTGTCGCCCACCTGCCCCTTGATGCCGGTGACCGTATTGAGGAATCCACCTTGAACACCAAACGTACCGGCAACATACGGTGTACTGGAGACGTCATAGATCTTGATGTTCATATCGGGCCCCTCGTCGCCGATCCATAGCTGCCCGGTGAGCGAGTCAAAATACAGCGATGAGGGTTGCGCTTTCGCCGCCAGCTGGATGGTCTTTCCGCGTTCACCCGTCGGGCTGAACTGGATCACAGTACCCATGCTCTGTTGCGCGACCCAGATGTTGCCGCCCGCGTCCACCGCGAGCGCGCCCGGCCCTGCCACGCCTATATCGCGCAGCCAGACACCCGACGTCGTAAACACGCGTACGCGGTTACCTGGGAAATCGCTCGCGTAGAGCAGCGAGCCCGACGTCGCGAGTCCCGTAACGACATCCGCGAGGTGTTCGGTGGTCGTGTCGCTTACCGTGATCAGCAGGTCGCGCGTGCGGCTTCCCCGGTCGTATCGGCCAACCTTGCCGCTTCCGTACGTGGCGTTGAACTGCAGCGCAGCGAACAGCGAGGTCGAGTTGCCGGTGATCGCGCCACCCTGAAACTCGCCGTGCGCCCCGATCGAGCCGATGTTCCGTCCGTTCTGATAGGCCGCGATGCCGCCCTCGTCCTCGTCCCACATAGAGGCCGTATAGATCACCCCTTCGGATGCCACCCACATCGAGCGAGCCACATTGCCTACCCGAGTCGTCGCCGTACCATGTGTGTTGGCCATCCAGCTGGTGGAGTATTGGGCTTCGCAAACGGACGCAGCCGCTACATTCAGCATGACCGCGACTAACGCGGTACAGAGTCGTTTGAATACCATGAGGGATGTTTGTCCGATCGCACGCCGTGCAGTACGGGCGTCCATAGCGCGGTGTTGCCAACCCTGGCAAACTTGCAGTCCGAACCCTCACGATTCGAGCCCGTGCGTCGCGGGCGACGTAGCGCGTCGAAATGGTGTGGGATATCGTCTGAGTTAACGGCGAAGCGCGACTCGAGTTGAGCGATTTTTCAACTGGACCATGATGACGAGGCCGCGAGCCGGGCTTTGCTTATCGTTATCGGTCGGGCGCTCGGTGAATTCTGGGCGGCGTAGTGACCCGTTGATTATTGCCGAATCGGCTAGCGAATCAAGTTTGAGGTTTGTACGTGTCGTTCCAAAAATCATTGGCAGTCACGGCGAAGGCCGACGGAAGGTTTGCGTCGTCAGCGCGCCTGAGATGTGCATCTCACGATATGTCTGCGTTGCGCCGCGCGTCGTAGTGCAGCGCGGCAAGGCGGCTAGCGCAAGGCGGCGGAACTCAGTTCGACGTGCAAGACGACGAGCCAGCGTTTGGGACAATCAGCGGCGATCTGCAGGCCATCGCGGCTCTCGCCTTCCGCGCGGACATAACCGTTGGTCTGCGCGAGTGCAAATGCACGGCGCGCATCGGACTGGAGCCATAGCGTCAGCAGCCCGCACGTCACGCAACTGAACAGCGTCACTGCCTGATTGTCCAGACCGAGATCCAGCGTCTGCGCCAGATATTCGAAGATGTTCGTCAGGAACAGGTTCACTGCGATCGCGATGAACATAACCTTGCTCATCCCCCTGAAAAACATTGCTGCCTTGGTGCGGGTCATTGCTTTCCTCTGGCTTCGCCAAACCCGCGAAGTGTAGGGTTCGTCGTTGAAGCGCCGCAAGAAAAAATGTCGTAAAGAGCGGCAGAAAGACGCTCCCATTTGTAGCGCCAGTCAAACCTGATCCGCTCTTACTCACCGCGATCTGGCTCGTCGGCAAGCACCTGAGGAAACATCGGAGATCCGTCGCACACGCGAGTGCGTATGTCAGGTCTCGCGACCAGTCTGCGCGGCTCGCGCCGGATCGGTCTCCGACGCCGCAAGCCCGCCTTCGAGCTCGATATGAAGTACGACCAGCCAGCGTCTGGGACAGTCCGGCCGGATCCACACCGTGCGGCCGCCACGTATCAACGCGGAACTCAAAAAACCTGCGTCGCGTGCGTGAAGCCATGCGTGCTTCGCATCCGAGCGGATCCAGGTACTGAGAATCGCGCACAGCAGAAAACTGAAAAGCGTCGTCAGGCCGAACGCAATGTCGGGATGATTCTCGTGCGCGAGAAACGCGAAGCTGGCCGTCAGAATCTGGTTGACCAGCACGACAAGGACAATGATCTTCACCAGTGCTCTTGTACGCGGTGCCCGTCGATGTCGACTTCTCGTGGGCTGGATTCGCATGGGATGTTCCTCTTGTGTCAAAGCCATCACGCGGTCTTGTGCCGCTGTTCGACGCAGTCGATCCTTCCGGACGAAGGCATCGTGCCGTGCCGGTTCGGGTCACTCTCAGCGGGCTGCAAAGCCAATCGGCGAAATCGTAACGAGCCGCTTCTAAAATCCGCGTAAAGACACCTGACGCGGCTTATAAAAATCGTATGTTGAACGCGTGCTCGCATACGCTGAATTAACGCCGCGCACCCATGGTTTTATAAATTCGTTACACGGCAAGTAACAGAATCTCAACGTTAAAGAAAGCGAGGTTGTACATGCTTCGGTTGAGATTTCGTCAATACACAAGTACAGCAGAAACCGTCGCGGAAGCGACCGTGGATAGAAGCGTCATCGCAGGCCGTCAAATCCAGCACCGCTGGTGCGTCAGACTGGCAATCGCCGCTGGCGTTCTCGGACTCCTGGCGATCAGCCTGGGCTTTGCTACGTTCGGAATCTCGGTCTATATCGCAGCGATTTTGCCGTTCGCGTTCTTTTCGTAGACGGTTGACGCAAGCGCTTGCAGGAATACGCCAGGTGGTCGGGGGCGGCAACGGCACGAAGTGCATGAATCGTGCATACACCGGACGTGTTTCTGCGAGCGCTTGCGACAGCGTTGCGCTACTTGCGACGAGCGCGTCTGGATCGTGCCGGATCTTCCGTATCCCTTGCTATCGGACAGAATCGTGTTGGACAAAGATCGAACCAAGACCCATTTCACCGCACCCACCCTCACTACCGACTCGTCGGTGTGGTTTTCCGCGTACGGTTTCGGATGGGGATACTGCGCCTTCGCGCTGCCTGCCGAAGTGATGTGCGAGGGACTGGGTGCGGCGGACCAGACGCCAAGACAGTTGGTGCTCGCATTCGAGCTCGGTAAACACCATCTTCGGAAAGCGATCGCCGAGAAGCAATTGCCACGTACAGGCGAGCGGATTACGCTCTGCGCCGCCGACCTCTAACGCCACGCTTCGGCGAAGCATCAACAATTCACGGGTGCGTGGCCTGAAAACGGTCGCTTGCGTGACTTCCTCGAGACCATTTGCAATCATGCACGGCCGAAACGGTTTCACTACAGTCGATGATCTGTCGCCCGCGCTGCACCCGTTACGCCACGCTCCGCAGCATCTTGCACCTCGAAATCGGCAAAAAGCCCGCATACGGCGTGAGGGTCTGCGCAGGCGTGAAGCCGCTCGCGAAACCGTTGATCGCAAAAGCGCTCCGCGACCTCGGCAAGCAGGTGAAGGTGCGTCATGTTCGCCCATTCCGGCACGAACAGCACGACCAGGTCGGTCACGGGCCTGCCGTCCGGCGCATCGAATGGGATCGGCGTGCGCGGCCGCACGTATAGCGCCAGCGCCTGCTGCAGCCCCTTGATATGGCCATGAGGCACGGCAACCCCCTGGCCAAGCGCCGTCGAACCCAATGCTTCGCGCGCAGCCAGCCCGGCCGTGACGGAGGCTGCCTCCAACCCGTAGTGTTGTTCGATGAATTGCGCAAGGTGTGCGAAAAGCGCTTCGCGATCGGCAACCGCCAGATCGAGCAGAACGTGGTCCTCGGTGAGCAGATGAGCGATCGTGTCTTCGCCCGTGGCCAGGTCCTTGTGCCGCCCATACGCATCGGCAAGCGGCGGCTCGGCATCATGCATGAGCTTGCTCCACGCGTCGGTGGGCGCGTCCGGCACCTCCAGCAACTGCCCAATTTCGGCAGTCGGCGCGAAACGCGTCACGCGCTGCATCGCGTCCTTCAGCGCCGATCTCGGCAAGTAGAGTATCAGCCGAACGCGATCCGTTCCGTGCAGCGGCGTCATGCGAATCGTCCACGACTGCCCGGCGCAATCGCGGATCAACGCCTGGCGCAACGGCGTCGCATGCTGCGCATCGAGTGTGATGCGCATGATGACGTCGCGGCCCGTGGCGGGTGGTGCAGCGCGATGCGGTGCGGCGTGCCTCCGGCCGAAGAGGGCTTTCAGGTCTGGCAGGGCGTGTTTCATGTTGTCCCTTGATGCATGCGTTCCCGTTTTCGCTTCGGGTTTCAGCAGCGGTTATGCAGGCGGTCCATAACAGCGGCGCAAATCGAGGTTCACCTCGAGCACATTGACGAACGGATCGCCGGCGAGCCGAACGGTGCGTGCGCGTTATCACGCAATAATGCGCCGATTTCCGCGCGCACGGCATCGGGGTCGCGTTTCGTGTCCTTCACCCACACTGCCGCGACGTGATCGAGCTGATACATCGCGTTCGCCAGCGTGATATGCGGGTCCGGGCCCGAGCCGGACGGCCCACCGGTGTGGATCGTGTTTATCCTGAAGGTCTTCTCCCACGGTTACTGTTGACAATAAACAAAACTCACCGCAATGTTTGCGCAGATGATATGTGACCGCTGACACTCCGGGATCGATCTCCATGACCGACAACAACAACCTGCCCGATGCCTTCGAACTCCTGCGTCGACAATCCCTCGCGATGCTCGTGCAGGAAAGTCTTCACCGCAGCATCCTGTCGGGCGAGTTCGCGCCCGGCGAAAAGCTCAATGAAGTCGAAATCGCCACGCGCCTGGGTGTCTCGCGTGGCCCCGTGCGCGAAGCGTTTCGCGCGCTGGAGGCGTCCGGCCTGCTGAAGACGGAAAAGAACCGCGGCGTGATCGTACGTGTCGTGTCGCTGCGGGAAGCGGAAGAGATTTATGAAGTACGCGCGATGCTCGACGAATCGGTCGCACGGAAGCTGGCGAATCACATGCGGCCAGACACGCTCGCCACGTTGAAGGGCATCATCACGGCGATGAAAACGGCGAAGAAAACCCGCGATCTCGCGCGCTACACGGAACTGAATGTCCAGTTGCACGGTGCGATGGTCGAAGGCGTCGGCAATCAGCATCTCGTTGCGACGTACCGCCAACTGGTGCTGCAACTCGGCTTGTTGCGCCAGGCGGCGATCGAAACGGATCAAAGCGCGTTGAGCGAATCCGTCGCCGAGCACGAGAAGATCGTCAACGCGCTCGCAAGCGGCGATGAAGAGCGCGCGGTCGCGCTTGTGCGCGAGCATGTCGCGCACGGTATCGCCAGGATGCGGCGCGCGCATGAGCGCTGGATCGAAGCCGCCAGTTCTAATGGGGCATCCGTCGCGGAGGCGTAGAACTACACCCGACTACGCCTTGTCCGATTTACCCGCTGCGCTCGCAAACCGGCTCAGCCACCGGTCGACCAGCCACGGCTGCCTGTCCTCGTCCTCGGCGCGCTCCTTGCGGCGAATCGCGTTGCGCACGGTGATCGAACCAACATACCGTACCGGCTCCGGCGGAAAGTGACCCAGCGGTCCACGCGTCAACGGGCTGCGTGTCCAGGCGTTGTCGAGTCCCAGCACCAGCGAAGACAGAATCTGTCCGCCCATGTAAGTCGGCCCTACGCCGTTGCCTGAGTAGCCGAATCCATAGAACACATTGGGTGCGTCGTCGAGCCTGCCGAAGAACGGAAAGCCCGTCACCGATCGATCCGAAGGGCCGTTCCAGCTCGCAGTCACGGGCACCTCACGCAACGCGGGAAAGAACGCGTGCAGACCGCGTGTCAACTCGGCTTCATACGGCGAGCGCTGATCGAATACGGGCGCGATCCGGCCGCGCCATGCGAACGTGTTGCCGCCCTTGCCCAGCATCAACCGCCCGTCAGGCGTGCTGCGGTAGTAGTAGACGAAGATGCGCGAGTCGAGCACCGACACGCCATTCGTGAGACCGCTGCGCGCCAGCAGTTCGGGGCACTTCTCCGTGACGATCATGTCGCTGGAGACGATTGCGAGCGTACGTTCGAATTGCCTGAAGCGGCTCGCCATCCACGCATTGATGGCGAGCACGAGCTTGCCGGCCGTTACGCTTCCCGACGGCGTGCGTACCGTCACACGTTCACCGCCTGAAAAGTCGAGCATCGGCGTGCGTTCGTAGATCCGTATGCCCATCTCGAGCGCGACCCGCCGCAAGCCGCGCACGAGTTTGCCCGGATGCACCGTCGCCGCCGTAGGAGAAAACACGCCGCCCAGATTGCGCGCCGAGCCGGAACGGCGCGCCACCTCATCGGGTGAAACGTCATGATACGAATGGATGCCGTGATCGCGCAGCGCGGCGATGACGGGGTCCAGCGCGCCCATCTGCGCGCGCGATGTCGCCGTATAGAGCGTGCCGTCCATGCGCAGTTCGGCGTCGATACGATGCGCCGCGCAGAAATCGCGGATGCGGTGAACGGCTTCTTCCGATGCCTTGACCAGCCGTAGCGCTTCCGCTTCACCGAACAGGCGCCGCAACGTGAAGAACTTCGTGGACCACGTCAGCATGCAGCCGCCGTTGCGGCCGCTCGCGCCCGCGCCGCAAAGATCGCTTTCGACGATCACGATATCGATGTCGGGCTTGAGCAGCTTTGTCTGAATGGCTGTCCACAGTCCCGTATAGCCGCCACCGACAATGCACACGTCAGCCGTGGTCGCGCCTTGCAAGGCAGGTGACAATTCGCCATCGGAGAAAAGCGCCTGTTCGATCCAGAAGGGTCGCATGTTTGCTCGCAGAATAGGTTTGCCGAAAGCCACGCCGATGCTCCGAAGACCTCGCGCCTATGACACCGCGCGAAGTCTTCGAAACGGTCAGTCAAGTCATGCAAGTGCTTTCGGCGACACTTGCGAGATTCCCATTGCATTCAGCGTGTCCGCGATTGCCGCAACCGCGCCGGGAATACCTGCCTCGCCGAAATGCCCGATGCACCCGACGCGGAACGTTTCGATCTGCGTCAGCTTGCCAGGATAGAGGATGTAGCCGCGCTTTTTCACCTCCTGATAGAAGGTTTTAAAGTCGTAGGCGGGATCGTCGGGTGCATGGAACGTCACGATGATCGGCGCCTGAATCGACGGGTCGAGAAACGGCCTGAACCCCAGTTCCGCCATCCCGTCGATCAGCGCGCGGCAGTTGCGCGTATACCGTGCGCCGCGCGCTTCGAGACCGCCCTCCTCGACGTACTGAGCGATGGCCTGATCGAGCGCTGCGACGACATGCGTCGGCGGCGTGAAGCGCCATTGCGTCGTGCGGTTCATGTAGGCCCATTGATCGTAGAGATCCATCGCGAGCGAATGGCTGTTGCCTTCACAGCGTTCGAGCGTGCTGCGCCGGGCGATCACGAATCCCATGCCGGGAACCCCTTCCAGGCACTTGCCCGAAGCCGCGACGACGGCATCGAACGGCGTCTGGCGTGCGTCGATATCGATCGCGCCGAACGAACTCATCGCGTCGACGATCAGGCTGCGCCCGTGCTTCGCCACCACCATCGCGATCTCGTGCAGCGGATTGAGCACGCCCGCGCCCGTTTCGCAGTGGACCAGCGCGACGTGCGTGATGCTCGGGTCGGCCGCGAGCGCGCGGTCGATATCGGCCGGTTTGACTTGCCTGTCCTCCGGATAGTCGATGCTCTGATGACGCCGCCCGAGCGCGCGGCAGATCTTCACGATGCGCTGGCAATACGCGCCATTGTTCGGCACCAGCACATGACCGTCGCGCGGAACGAGCGTGCCGATAGCCGCTTCGACCGAGAACGTGCCGCTGCCCTGCAAGGGCACGCACTCGTGTGTGTCTTCGCCATGCACGATGCGCAGCGTCTCGCGGCGAATCCGCGCGGTGATCTGGTTGAAATCGCCATCCCACGATCCCCAGTCGCGCAGCATGGCGTCGCGCGTGCGGTCAGACGTGGTGAGCGGACCGGGAGTGAGCAAAATCGGTTGACGGGGCAGATTCACGGCATCTCCTTGATGGACACGATGAAGGTTCATTTCAGCCACGGCGCGTGGTGCGCCATGCCTGGGTTCGACGCAACACGCCGTGCGAAACGGCGGCAAACAGCAGGCACGCAAATGCAGCGGTAACGAGGACGAGCGTCGCCATCGCTGCGGCCGGTCCGATCTGACCTGCGTCGTCGAGGTTCAGGATCGCGACCGATGCGGGTTGCGTGTCGGGCGAATAGAGAAACGCGACAGCCGATACCGTCGTCATGCCGTTGACGAACAGATAGCGTGCGATCTGCAGGATCGACGGCAGACATACGGGCACGGTGACGCGCCAGAAGGTCTTGTAGAAAGGCACTTTCAGCGAAGCGGACACAGCCTCGAACTCGTTATCGATCTGCCGCAGCGCAGTCACTGCCGTCAGGTGACTCGACGAGTAGTAGTGGACCACCGTCACTATGGCGAGCAACGCGAGCGTGCCGTACAGACCGTTGAGCGGATTGGCAGGCGCGTTGAACAGAAAGATGTAGCTGATGCCGAGCACGAGCCCCGGCACGCCCATCGGCAGGATCGCGCAGAGGTTGATGAAGCCGCGCAACCAGCGCGGCCCGCGCGTTTTCTCGACGAGATACGCGCCGCCGAACACGATCGCCGTGCCGCCGAGCGCCACGCATGCCGCCATCTGCAGGCTGTTCTTGTACGCATCGAAAATGCCGGCGGCGATCAGGCCCATCTTGTAGTGCTGCAAGCCGAGGCTCATTTGATACGGCCAGAACTTCACGAACGATGCAAACACCGAAATGCCGACCACGGCGATCATCAACAGACACACGATCCCGCAGTAAGCGAGCATTGTCATGTCGAAGCCGCGCGACGGCTTCGGCTGGAACGGCGTCGAACGCGCGCCGAGTTGCGACTGCTGCTTGCGGCGAATGAAGTAGTCGACGGCGAATGCAACCAGCGCGGGGCACAGCAGCAGCAAGCTGACCACTGCGCTGCGATTGAAGTCCTGCAAGCCGATGATGAGCTTGTAGATATCCGTGGAGAGCACCGTGTACGGCCCGCCGATCACAACAGGAACCCCGAAATCGTTGATGCAGATCGTGAACGACACCATCGTCGCGCTGATGAGGCCGTACTTCGCGCCCGGCAGCGTGATCGTCACGAACTTGCGCAGACGGCTCGTGCCCATTGCATCGGCGGCTTCATACAGGCGTCCGTCCGAGAGCGACAACGCCGTGACGAGAATCATCAGCACATGAGGAAACGCAGCGTAGACGAGACTGCACACGATGCCGGAGAAACCGTAGATCGAATGTCCGTGCAACAGCGGTTTAAGAAGCCCCGAATTGCCGAACCAGTAGATGAACGACACCGCCGACAGCAGCGTAGGCGCGAGCAGCGGCAGCAAGGCCACCGTGCGGACTGCGTTCTTCATCGGCATGCACGAACGCGTGAGTGCGTAGGCGAACGTGAACGCCATCGGAATGACGATCGACGTCACCGTACACGCGACGGCCACCGAATGCAGCGCCGACGTCCAGACGGCCGAGTTGGCCAGATAGCCGCTGAAGTTCGCCAGCCCAATAAACCGTCCATCCGCATCGACGAAACATTTGCCGATCACGAGCGCGAGCGGCATCAGCAGAAACATGGCGAGCATCGCGGACATCAGCAACAGCGCAAGCTGCGCGATCCTGTCATGCCAATGCGTGATTTGCCGCACTTCGGCGTGTGCTTCCTCGCCGCTGCGGCGTTCGATCAGAACGGCGCTCATTGCAGACGCTCCTTCGCGGCCGTGAACACGCAGACGTTTTCGCGTTGAATGGCAAGGTCGAAGCGCGCGCCCGCTTGCAGGCCCGTGCGGTGCATCTCATGGAACGACAGGTCGGCGACGATCTCCTGCCCCGCAAGTCCTTCAACCTTGAAACTGACGCGGCAAAACGCGCCGAGAAACTCGAGCTTTTCCACCCACGCGGCAAGCAGGTTGTCCGGCGCGCTGCCGGGCACGCTGATATGAATGTCTTCCGGGCGCACAAAGGCCGAGACCTGCGAACCCGGCGCGGGCTGCGCGCTTCCGCAGCCGTAGTGCAGCCCGATCTCGCCCGCTTTCAGCGTGCCGTCGCGCATCACTTCGGCGGGAATCATGTTGACCTTGCCGATGAAATCCGCGACGAACGGCGACGCGGGCTCGCGATAGATCTCGTGCGGCGAGCCGATCTGCTCGATCACGCCATGATTCATCACGACGATGCGATCAGCCATCGACAGCGCTTCTTCCTGGTCGTGCGTGACCATGATCGTCGTGACGCCGAGCCGTTGCTGCAACTGCCGGATCTCCTGGCGCAGGCGCACGCGCACGCGCGCATCGAGCGCCGATAGCGGTTCGTCGAGCAACAACAAGCCCGGCGACGTAGCCAGCGCCCGTGCGAGCGCGATGCGCTGCTGCTGGCCGCCCGACAACTGGTTCGGATGCTTGCGATGCGAATCCGGCAAGCCCACCAGCGCAAGCAGTTCGTGTACGCGCTCCGCGATCGCCGCGCGCTTCATCTTGCGATTCACGAGGCCATACGCGACGTTGTCGAAGATCGTCAGATTCGGAAACAGCGCATACGACTGGAACACGATGCCGTAGTCGCGCAACTGCGGCGGCAAGCGCGAGATATCACGGCCGTCCTGCATGATGCGCCCCGCGCTCTGCGTTTCGAGCCCGGCGATGATCCGCAGCAAGGTCGTCTTTCCGCACCCCGACGGCCCCAGGAAACACAGCATCTCGCCCTTCTTCACGCCGAGATGGATATCGTTCAGAACGGTCGTCTCGTTGAACCGCTTGGAAACCTGCTCCACGCTCAAATACGCTGTCATCTGATCCTCCGACTTCGCTACTCTTTCCGCATCGCGGCAGCGCGCTCGACATGCGGCACGCTACCCGCCCCGATCGAAGCGCGCGCATCGCGCGCGCTTCACGCGAGACCCGTCGCTACTTCTGCTCCTTGCTGCCGTAGCGCTTCTGCCAGTCTTCGAGAATCGACTGGCGGTTCTTCGCGGACCAGACGAAGTCGTTCTTCACGAGCAGTTGCGGATAGTTGTCAGGAATGCCCGACAGTTTCTTTGCGACACCCGGATAGGCGACGATCGCCCACCATTGCGCGGTGATTTCGTTCGCCTGCCGGCTAGCCATGAAGTCGGCGAGCTTCTTCGCTTCTTCGGGATGCTTCGTCGTCTTCATGACGCCCGTCGCTTCCATGTCCCAGCCAAGCCCCTCTTTCGGAAAGATCAGGTCGATGGGCGCGCCTTGCGCCTGCAATTCATGGCCACGGAATTCGAATGAGATGCCGATCGGAAATTCGCCCGTGCCCGCCAGCGTGCAAGGCTTCGAGCCGGAATGCACGTATTGCGCGACGTTCTTGTCGAGCGCGTCCATGTACTGCCAGCCTTTCTCGTCGCCGAAGGTTTGCAACCACGACGTCACGTCGAGATAGCCCGTGCCCGACGACACCGGGCTCGGCATCACGATCATCCCTTTGTAGACAGGCTTGGCGAGGTCTTCCCACGAGGTCGGCTTCGGCAGATGGCGCTTTTCCGCTTCGACGCGGTTGTAGCAGATGGTCGCGCCCCACACGTCCATGCCGACCCAATGCGGCGGATTGTTGCTGTCGCTGTACTTGCGCGTCAGGGCGTCGAAGTCTTTCGGCTGATAGGGCATCAGCATGCCTTGCAGGTCGAGCAGCGTGAGGCTCGACGCGGCAAGTCCAAGCACGACGTCGGCGCGCGGGTTGCTCTTTTCGGCGAGCAGCTTGGCCGTGACCGCGCCCGTGGAATCGCGCACCCAGCGGATCTCGATGTCGGGGTTCGCCTTCTCGAAGGCGTCCTTGTACGGCTTCATCGCCTCGTCTTCGAGCGCGGTGTAGACCAGCAACTGCGTCTTCGCCTGTGCGGCCTGTGCAGCGCCGAACATCACCGACGCCGCCATCACACAGCGCGCCGCCACCTTCAGAAATCCCTTGCAACCGTTGAATCCCGCTCCTTCCTTCATTTCAGACCCCTTGATGAGTGGCGTCGCGGCCAGCGACGGAAACGGCCAGAACTGCGACATGCGGCTTCGACTACTGCGGCCCCGGGGAGACTTCTTTCTTGTTGTCTGTTGTTGACAATCTACAAAGTGTCAATTTTAATGTCAAGTATTGCCGCACAATGCCACACAACGCCACATCATCAATTCCCGGATTACCCTGGTCAAAGGAGAAGCGAATGAGCACATCCCCTGCATCCGTCGAAGTGAACGGCCGCCGCTACAACTGGATGCGCAGGCCCGTCGTCGTGGTCTGTGTGGACGGCTGCGCCTACGAATATCTGGAGATGGCCGCCGCGGCGGGCGTCGCGCCCTTCATCGGCAAGCTGTTGAAACCGGGCACCGCGCTCAAGGGCGACTGTGTGGTGCCGAGCTTCACGAACCCGAACAACCTGTCGATCGTGACGGGCGTGCCGCCCGCCGTGCATGGCATCAGCGGCAATTACTTTTTCGATCGCGAGAGCGGCACCGAGGTGCTGATGAACGATCCGAAGTACCTCGTCGCGCCAACCGTGCTCGCGCGTTTCGCGGAGGCGGGCGCGAAGGTTGCCGTCGTCACCGCGAAGGACAAGCTGCGCCGCCTGCTCGGCAAGGGCCTGAAGGGCATCTGCTTTTCATCGGAGAAAGCGGATGAGGCTTCGCTCGAAGAAAACGGCATCGACGACGTGCTCGAACTCGTCGGCAAGCCGGTGCCGAGCGTCTATAGCGCCGAGCTGTCGGAGTTCGTGTTCGCGGCGGGCGTGCGTCTGCTGGAAACGCGCGAGATCGATCTGATGTACCTGTCGACCACCGACTACGTGCAGCACAAATGCGCGCCCGGCACGCCCGGCGCAAACGCGTTCTATCAGATGATGGACGGCTATCTGCAACGGCTCGACGAACTGGGCGCCATCGTCGCGATCACGGCCGACCACGGCATGAACGCGAAACACAATGAAGACGGCGAGCCGAACGTGATCTATCTGCAGGAGCGCTTTGACGAATGGCTCGGCAAGGACCAGGCGCGCGTGATCCTGCCCATCACCGATCCCTACGTCGTGCATCACGGCGCGCTCGGTTCGTTCGCGACGGTGTACCTGCCCGAATCGGCGGATATCGATGCATTGCGCAGCAAGCTCGCCGCCGAACCCGGCATCGAACTCGTGCTGACCAGCGAAGAAGGCTGCGCGCGGTTCGAGCTGCCGCCCGCGCGGATGGGCGACCTGATCGTGATTTCCAGGCGCGACGTCGTGCTCGGCACGCAACGTATCCGGCACGACCTGTCGGGGCTCGACGCGCCGCTGCGCTCGCACGGCGGCCTCGCCGAGCAAAGCGTGCCGCTGATCTTCAGCCAGCCCGTCGCGAAGTCCGCCGCGCAACGCGCGCGGCTGCGCAACTTCGACGTCATCGATATCGCACTCAACCATCTCCAGTGACGAGGACACGTTCATGAACGCTATTGCAGACACGACGAAAGCAAGCGCGCAGATTCGCCACGAAGCGTTGCGTATCGACGGCGAGAAGATCTGGCGCGATGAAGTCATCGAAGTGCGCAGCCCATATGACGGCGCGCTGGTCGGCACGGTGCCGAAGGCGACGCTGGAAGACGTGCGCAGCGCATTCGCCGTCGCGCGCGCCTATCGCCCCGCGCTCACGCGTTACGAGCGTGCCGCGATCCTGCGGCGCGCGGCGGACGCGGTACGGGCGCGCACGCAGGAGATTGCTGCCGTCATCACGGCGGAAGCCGGTTTATGCATGAAGGATTCGACCTACGAAGCGGGACGGGTCGCCGATGTGCTCGTGTTCGGCGCAGGCGAAGTGATGAAGGACGACGGCCAGATCTTCTCGTGCGATCTCACGCCGCACGGCAAGAAGCGGCGCGTGTACACGCAGCGCGATCCGCTGCTGGGCGTGATCTCGGCCATCACGCCGTTCAATCATCCGATGAACCAGGTCGCGCACAAGATCGTGCCGTCGATTGCGACCAACAATCGTATCGTCGTGAAGCCGTCGGAGAAAGTGCCGCTGTCGTGCTACCTGCTGGCCGACATCCTTTACGAAGCAGGCCTGCCCGCTCAGATGCTTCAGGTGGTGACGGGCGACCCGGCCGTGATCGCGGATGAGCTGATCACCAATCCCGCGATCGATCTGATCACCTTCACGGGTGGTGTGTCGATCGGCAAGTCGATCGCGTCGCGCATGGGTTATCGGCGGGCGGTGCTCGAACTGGGCGGCAACGATCCCATCATCGTGATGGAGGATGCCGATCTGGACGAAGCCAGCACGCTCGCCGTTTCGGGCTCGTACAAGAACTCTGGGCAGCGCTGCACCGCCATCAAGCGGATGCTGGTCCATGAAGCCGTTGCCGATCGCTTCACCGATCTCGTCGTCGACAAGACGCGCGCATGGAAATACGGCAATCCCGCCGATGCATCGGTCGACATGGGCACCGTCATCGACGAAGCCGCCGCGCGCTTTTGCGAGCGCCAGGTTAACGATGCGCTCGCGCGCGGCGCGCGCCTGCTGGCGGGCAACCGACGCGACGGCGCGCTCTATGCGCCCACTGTGGTCGATCGCGTGACGCCTGATATGCCGCTCGTCAAGCACGAAACCTTCGGACCCGTGTCACCGATCATGCGCTTTGGCAACATCGACGAAGCGATCCGCATGTCGAATAGCACGGACTATGCACTGTCCTCGTCGATCTGCACGAATCGCTTCGACTACATCACACGTTTCATTTCGGAACTGGAGGTGGGCAGCGTCAACGTGCGCGAGGTGCCCGGCTACCGCCTCGAACTCACACCCTTCGGCGGCGTAAAGGATTCCGGCCTGGGCTATAAGGAAGGCGTGCAGGAGGCGATGAAGAGCTTCACCAATACCAAAACCTATTCGCTGCCGTGGTGAACATCTGAGGATAGACGCGTCTGCATGGCTGGCACGCAGTTCCATACAGGAGGCAAGTATCCACATAGGCGTTCCGAAGGTCGCTGAAGCACTGGGCTACGTCTGCGAAGATGCAGGCGTGATCGTCGCTGGGTAGGCATGGAGCAGAGAGGGAGCGCGGCCGGTTGATCCGGCCGCGCCTCCGCACCGCCTGGATTCGTTCGCTTTCGAGAGTGGATGTGATGGTTAACGGCCGCGCGCCGCCGCGACTGATTACAATCAAGCGCGCCGCACCTTGCAACCGTTCACTGCCGAACGGTTTGCCGTCGCCCCTCATCACACGAAGCCATGAACTCAGACGATCTCGAGCTGTTCGCGCGCGTCGCAAAAACGGGCAGCATCTCGCGCACCGCGATGGATCTCGGCGCCAACCAGTCCACCATCAGCCGGCGCATCGGCATACTCGAAGCCGAACTTGGCGTGCGCCTGTTTCGTCGCAGCGGACGCGGCGTGGGGCTGACTGAGCACGGCGAACAGTTGCTCGGCTATGCGCTTGCCATGGAGAAGACACTCGACGAAGCGCGCATCGCGATGCAGGACAGCGGCAAGCGCGGGCCCGCGACACTCTCCATCGCCGCACAGCCTACTATCGCGCGAATCATGTTCGGCAGGCTCGGGCATCGGCTGAAAGCGCGCTATCCAGGCACGCGGATTCGCTTCGTCGAAGGACTGGCGACGCATATCCTCGGTTGGCTCAACGACGGCGATGTCGATCTCGCCGTCATGTACGTTCCCGAGCATCCGGGCGCGAGCCAGTTCGACACGCTGCTATCGGAACAGGTGTGCCTCGTGACGCCCGCCGCATCGCCGCTGCCGGACGGACCTTTTGCCGTCAGCGGGCTCGCTGGCGTGCCGCTGATCTTGCCGAGCACGCATCACGGCTTGCGCGTACTGGTGGAATCGCTGGCGGCGCGACACGGGTTCACGCCCAACATCGCGCTCGAATGCGACGGCTCCATTTCGATCACGAAGCGTCTCGTCATCGAGCAGTGCGGTTCGACTGTGTTGCCAGCGGCTGCCGTGGTCGAGGAGGTGGCATCCGGGCGCGTGCGGTGCTTCCCGCTAACGGACCCTGAGGTCCAGCGCGAAGTCGCGCTTGCGTGGCCGCAGAACCGCGTGATGCCGGAGGGCGTCTGGCATGTCGCGCAGATGATCCGCGATCTCGCCGCCGATCTTTCCGGCGACGGCAGCTGGCCGAACACGACGTTGCATCCGGCCAGCAAAGCGTAAAACGGCTGCACGGTGTTGGCCCGCCCGGCGAGCGTGACCTTCGTGCATCGTTGCGCCGACAACGCGTGCCGGCGCCCTGCCCGTCGTCACTGCGCCTGATCGCGCGCCAGTTGACCGTCCACCAGCCTCCAGATCCCGCGCGGGTTGTCCGCCTGCAGCGCTTCGGGCAACAGCGTATCCGGCACGGCCTGATAGCACACGGGCCGCAGGAAGCGGTCGATTGCCGATGCGCCAACCGATGTCGTACGGCTGTCCGACGTCGACGGGAATGGCCCGCCATGCACCATCGCATAACTGACCTCGACGCCTGTCGGGAAGCCGTTGAACAGCACGCGCCCGGCCTTGCGTTCGAGTGTGGGCAGCAGCTTTCGCGCGAGTGCGTGGTCGTCGTCGTCGAGCTGAACCGTTGCCGTCAACTGCCCCGACAAACGCCGCAGCACGCGATGCAATTCGTCGAAGTCGCGGCACGCAATCACGAGCGAACTCGGACCGAATACTTCGTCTTCGAGCGATTCATCGGCGAGGAAGCTTTCTGCGTCCGTGCGCAGCAACGCAGCGACGGCCTCGTAGGCGCCGCTCGCTGGCTTGCCCGCCGCGAGTTTTGCAACGCCGTTGCGCGTCGCCAGACGCTCGACGCCACGACAGTACGCACCATGAATGCCCGGCGACAGCATCGTCGTGGCCGGCTTCGCGATGAGCGCTTCGACAGCCGCTGCGCAAAACGCATCGAGCGCGGGGCCTTCGATCGCGACAACGAGACCAGGGTTCGTGCAGAACTGTCCCGCGCCGAGCGTGAGCGAGTCGACGAAATCGCGTGCGATGGCCGCGCCGCGCGCACCGAGCGCCGCAGGCAGAAGCACGACCGGATTGATGCTGCTCATTTCCGCGTAGACGGGAATCGGCTCGCGGCGGCTCTGCGCGATCCGTTGCAATGCGAGGCCGCCCTGCCGCGAACCCGTGAAGCCAACGGCCTGGATCGCGGGATGACGCACCAGCGCTTCGCCGATCGCGATGCCGTCGCCGTGTACCATCGAGAACACGCCTTCTGGCATGCCCGTCTCGCGAGCGGCCTTTGCAATCGCGCGCGCGACCAGTTCCGACGTGCCCAGATGCGACGGATGCGCCTTCACGACGACAGGACAACCGGCAGCCAGAGCCGAAGCCGTATCGCCGCCCGCAACCGAGAACGCCAGCGGAAAGTTGCTCGCGCCGAATACGGCCACCGGGCCAAGCCCGATGCGCCGCAAACGCAGATCGGGCCGTGGCAGCGGCGCGCGCTGCGGTTGCGCCGCATCGATCACAGCGCCGTGCCAGCGGCCATCGCGCACGAGGCTCGCGAACAGCTTCAGCTGACCGACGGTCCGCATGCGCTCGCCTTCTAGACGCGGCAGCGGCAAGCCCGTTTCCAGATGGGCGCGCTCCGTCAGCACCGCGCCGAGATCGACGATCGCTTGCGCGATGGCATCGAGGAACTGCGCGCGCTGTTCGTCGGGCAATTGCCGATACGCATCGAAAGCCTCTTCGGCCAGCGTACAGGCGCGTTCAACGTCGTCGCTGGTCGCCGCGCCGAACGCGGGTTCGAGGCGTTCGCCCGAGGCCGCCGCAATCGCATACACGTCGCCGCCGCGCGCCTTGAACGCCTGCTGACCGATGATCAATTCGCCACGGATATCCATCGTCGGCCTCATGCTGCGCTCAGGCGGTTGGTCGGCGTGATCTGCCGGGGATCGGTGACGAGTTCGATCAGCGCCGCGACGCCTGCCTTCTGCGCGCGCTCGAACGCGGCAGCGAAGTCTTCCGTGCGCTCGACGCGTTCCGCGTGAGCGCCGAACGACTTCGCGAACGCGATGAAATCGGGATTCTCGAGCCGTGTTGCCGAAACCCGGCCCGGATATTCGCGCTCCTGATGCATGCGGATCGTGCCGAGCATCCCATTGTTCACGACGATGACAATGAGCGGCGCACCGAACTGCACTGCCGTCGCCAGTTCCTGCGGATACATCATGAAACAGCCATCGCCCGCGAAGCAGACGACGCTACGCTTCGGATCGCGCAGCGATGCGGCGATCGCAGCAGGGAAGCCATAACCCATCGCGCCGTTGGTCGGCGCCAGTTCCGTAGCGGGCTGACGATAGCGATAGTAGCGATGCACCCAGACCGTGTAGTTGCCCGCGCCGTTCGCGATGACGGCATCGTCGGGCAACACTTCGCTCAGGTGGCCGACGACCTGCGCGAGATCCACGCCCGCGATTTCCGCCGATGGCGCGGGCGGCGTCGAATGGGCGACGTAGTCGGCGCGCGCGTCCGTCGTCCACTGCTGCCGGGCTTGCGAGGCGACCGGCGCGATGCCGTCGAGGGCCAGCGCGAACTCGCGCAGACCAGCGTTGATGGGCAGACGCGCCTGATAGACGCGGCCAAGCTCCTGCGGATCGGGATGCACGTGAATCATCGTCTGCTTCGGCGTCGGGCTTTCGAACACCGTGTAGCCCGACGAGGTCGTCTCTGCGAGCCGCGAGCCGACGACGATCAGCAGATCCGCAGCGCGCGCGCGTTCCGCGAGCTTCGGAGAGACACCCAGTCCCAACTGGCCGACGTAATGCGGATCGCGGTTGTCGAACAGATCCTGGCGGCGAAACGATGCAGCGACGGGCAGATGGTTCGCAACGACGAAGCGCCTGAAGGCGGCCGTCGCTTCGGCATCCCAGCCCGTGCCGCCGACGATCACGAGCGGACGCGACGCGCGTTCCAGCAGCGCGCGCAATTCGCCGAGCGCAGCGACGGAAGGTGCGGCCTGAACGACACGCGCCGCAGGCGCATCAGCGACGGTTGCCGAGCCGAACAGCACGTCCTCGGGCAGCGCTATCACCACGGGGCCAGGACGGCCCGACATCGCAATGCTGAACGCCTTCGCCATGATCTCGGGAATGCGCTCGATGCTGTCGATCTCCGTCACCCACTTCGCGATGCCGCCGAACATCTGGCGGTAATCGACCTCCTGAAACGCGCCGCGCCCAATGAAACTCTGTTCGACCTGGCCGATGAACAGAATCATCGGCGTCGAGTCCTCGCTGGCGGTGTGAACGCCGTTGGCGGCATGCGTGGCGCCCGGCCCGCGCGTTACGAAGCAGATGCCGGGGCGGCCCGTCAGCTTGCCGTACGCGTCGGCCATGTTGGACGCCGCGCCTTCGTGACGCGTCGTGATGGTGCGAATGCCGTGCGCGTCGTGCAGCGCATCGAGGACGGCGAGATAGCTTTCGCCCGGTACGCAGTAGACGGTATCGACGCCATTGCTGGCGAGCGCGTCGACGAGAATGCGGCCGCCGTTGCGCGGCTGTCCGTGGTCAGACATGAGATTCAAGCTCCATATTGCGGGTTTCCGGAAGAAACACGGCGACGATCAGAACGAGCACGTACGACAGGGCAGCCCACACGCCGATCGACTTGGCGAGCCCCAACGAAGCGCTCGTGATGCCGACGGCTGCCGGGACGAGCGATCCGATGCCGCGCCCGAAGTTGTACGAGAACCCGCCCGCCGACGCGCGAATCTCCGCGGGGAAGAGTTCGGTGAAACAGGCGCCCATGCCCGAGACGATGCCCGACTGGAACAGACCAAGCGGAAAGCCGAGGATCAGCAGCGTCGTCATGGGCAGTTGCAGCCGCGTGTAGGCCAGCACCGTGAGCGCCGCGCCGAGTGCGGACAGCGCGAAGGTCCAGCGTCGTCCGATCGCGTCGCTCAGATAGGCCATGCCGATGTAGCCGCAGAACGAACCGAAGATGTTGACGCCGAGATAGAGCGTCGTGAGATTGACCGTCAGGCTTTGCGTCTCGCGAAGATACGTGACGAGCCACGTGAGGATCGTGTAGTTGCCGCCGAGCGCGCCCGCCGCCATCAGCGAAGCGAGCAGCGTGCGCGACAGCACGTTCGGCGCGAAGATGCGCGCGAAAGTGCCGAACGAATTGCTGTTCTTGCGGAAGGTCGCGGCAGCCTGGAAGGCTTCTGATTCATCGATGTTACGACGCATCCACAACACCAGCAGACCCGGCAGCAGACCGATCAGGAACAGCACGCGCCACGCCATATGTTCGGGCAGCAGACCGAACAGGCTCCAGTACGCGAGCGCGGCAAGCGCATAGCCCACGGGCCAGCCGCTTTGCACCGTGCCCACCGCGCGTCCGCGAATGCGCTTGTCGACCACTTCGCCGATGAGAATCGCGCCCGCCGCCCATTCACCGCCGAAGCCAAGCCCTTGCAGGCTGCGTGTGATCAGCAGTTCGTGAAAGCTGTTGGTGAATGCCGACAGACCCGTGAAGAGGGAGAACCACAGGATGGCCAGCTTGAGCACGGCGACGCGACCGATCCGGTCGGCCAGCACGCCCGCAATCACGCCGCCGATCGCCGAGGACACCAGCGCCGAGGTGCCGATCACGCCCGCCTGCGCCTTCGTCATGCCCCAGGCCGTCAACAACGTGGGGATCACGAACGCGAAGAACTGCACGTCCATTGCATCGAGAACCCAGCCGAGAAAACACGCCCAGAAGGTGCGGCGCTGGGCTGGCGCCATGGTGCTGTACCACGGTTGCATGCGGTTTATCTCCATCAGGCAAGGGCCTGTCGTTGTTGTCGCTGTCGGTCTTTGTCGAGATGCCGTCGCTGCGTGGTCCCGTGCGGGATCCACATGCGAGGCACACGAATTGACGTCCAAGGATTATGCGGTTGCAGTCGTGCCCGCTCATTGCAGGCAATGCATACCAGCTATGCTTCTCGTGGCGGGAAAGGGCATGAGCGCTGCCTGTCGCGTTGCATAAGGCGGCGCTGCGAGCGGATGCAGACAGGCCTCGGCATTCCCGCCAAGGCCCGATGACGGACGGGAGCAAGTCCCGTCACGGGATAGATGGGCGACGTCCACCGCCGCCCCGAAGATCCCACTCAGGCCGTTGCACCGACCCTGAAGATCGACACGGCGTCGCTGAGTCCGCGTGCCTGATGAGCCATCGATTGCGCGGCCGCCGAAGCCTGTTCGACAAGCGCTGCGTTCTGCTGCGTGACCTGATCCATCTGATTGACGGCAGTGTTGACCTGGCCGATGCCCGTGCTCTGTTCCTCGGACGCCGACGAGATTTCCTGCAGGATGTCGTTGACGCGCGCGACGTCGCGAATGATCGCGTCGATCGTGCCGCCCGCGTCCCGCACCAGCGTCGCCCCCGTATCGACGCGCGACGTCGCTTCGCCGATCAGGCCGCGAATCTCGCCGGCAGCCGTCGCAACCCGCTGCGCGAGCGTGCGGACCTCCGATGCGACGACGGCGAACCCGCGCCCCTGGTCGCCTGCGCGCGCCGCTTCGACGGCCGCATTGAGCGCGAGAATGTTGGTCTGGAAAGCGATGCTTTCGATCGTGCCGATGATCTCGTTCATGCGCGACGAACTCGACGAAATCCCCTGCATCGTCTCGACCACGCGGCCGACCACTTCGCCGCCGCGCTGCGCGGTGTCGGACGCCGTGCCCGCGAGGTGCGTGGCGCGCTTCGCGTTGTCGGCGTTCTGCCGCACGGTGGCCGTCAACTGCTCCATGCTCGAAGCCGTCTCTTCGAGCGACGCGGCCTGTTCCTCAGTGCGTTGCGACAGATCCGTGTTGCCCGCTGCGATCTCCTGCGCGGCTGTGTCGATGGCGCTTGCGCTCTCCCTGACCGTGCCGATCATTTCAACGAGCTTGCGCTGCATTGCCTGAAGGCCGCTCATCAACTGGCCCATTTCGTCATGGGAGCGGACTTCGACGCGTGCGGTCAAATCGCCGTTTGCGATCGCCTTGAAGTGAGCGAGCGCTTCCTGCAGCGGTCCGCCGATCGCGCGTTGCAGCGAGCGCCATGCGAGCGCAGCGGCGATCAGCGCGAAGGCGACACCCGCGACGGCAATCGTCACGAACCAGTCGAAGCGCGCTTGCGCCCGTTCGTAGGTCGTGGCGGCAACGGAAGCCTGCTTCTTCTGCAGCGTGTCGATGCCGCCCGTCACATCCTGATAGAGCGCCGACGACGAGTTCTGCACAGCGCTCTTGATGCTCGCGCCGTCGCGTGTCGCGATGGCCTGGAAGATCGGCTCGTAGCCGGTTGTCACGAGGTTCTGAAGCTTGCCGTTCAGTTCGTTGGCCTGGCTCGCTTCGGCGTCGTCGGCGAAAGGCAGCTTGCGATAGGCGTCCCACGCCTTGCGCGAGTTCTCCAACTGGTCTCGCGCGTTCTGCGCGAACTTCTCTACGTCGGGGACATCGGGATTGAGCGCGATGCGGAACAGCCAGAGCCGCGATCTTGCCAGCGCGACACTCGCTTCACTGAGCTTGCGAGATGAAGAAAGTTGATCGGAATACAGGTTCTTGAGGTCGCCGTTTGTCATATTGACACCGACGATACCCATTGCGCCTCCCGCGATCAGGAGAACGCCGAGAAAACTCATCGCCAGCGCAAGGCGGGCACGGATCGTAATTTTTTCGAACATATTGCCAGGCAGTCACGTTAAGCGTGCAGAAAGGAATTAGCCAAGGCTCTCGCGAAAAACCGTGAGGCCCTGATACGAATGACGGCGCATCGATCTGGAACTTGAGCCGGTCTTTGTCACGGCGAATTACCGTTCCTCTCCTGATCTGCGTGACCTGACCCGGTCGCGGCACGGGGAAATTATGCCGAATCGTGATTTAACACGAGTGAATCAGAATATTCTTCCAATTGTCATTCGCTTTCATTTGACGCATTTAACAATTCACCACACAACACTTGCCCGGCGATTTAAACATTTCAATTCGATATTTCAGCGCGCTTGCGGGAGCTAACTAGTAAATCCGTATCGATATCCTTTCGATGCCGGGAATGCCCCGATTGGGCACGAATCCTATCGGGCCTTCGCGTCGCTCTGCTGTTGCACCAAAGCGCCCGCGCCTTCCATCGATTTCTCAAACGGCATGCGACGCGAATCAGCAATCGCTCGCGGATCAAACTTCTCATCGAGCATGACGCCCCAGATCTTGCGCATCTGCATGCCGATATTCCCCGCGTCATACAAGGGAAAGACAGCGGCTTCGCGCAGGAATTTTTCCATCGGATGCTGCTTGTCGAGCGCATTGACACCCATCACCTGAAGGGCGCGAAAGACCGTGGTGAACAGCGTCTCTCCGCAAAAGACCTTCGCCATCGCGCCGACGGCATGTCCGTCCGAATCGAACAGATCCAGGTAATGCGCGGACTTCCACGAGAACGCGCGACACGCTTCGATTTTCATCGCGATATCGGCAAGCATGTAGCCGACAGCCTGGTGGTGGATCATCGGCATGCCGCCACCGGCGCTGCGCGTCTTCGACCATTGCAACGCGAACTCATAAGCCGATCGAGCGACCCCGACGGCCGCGATGGCGGCAACCGGTCCTGACCATGTGAATGCCTTGCTGATGACGAGATCCCCATCGCCAACGGCGAAGAGATTTTCTTCGGGAACGCGGCAGTCCGTGAAGGTGATTGCATTGTTCTGACACAAGCGATGACCCAGCTTGGAGATCGGTTCACCATAACTGACACCCGCCGTTCCTCTCGGAACGACGATCGCACTGAGTCCTTTTTGCCCGCCCTTTGCAGGGTCGGTGCGGACGATGCACACGTTCACGTCCGCGCCCATCAAGTCCCATCCTCCTGCGTTGCAAGGCCAATACTTCTTGCCGTTCAGGACATACTCGCCCCGCGCCTTGTCATGCGTCGCGACGAGTCCGATACCCGCCGGACGCGCGCCGGGATGATCGAAGTTCGCCGTCCCCCCGGTTTCGTCGACCGGCTCGCTCACGGTCCATCCGGCGATGTATTCGCCGCGCGGATCGCTCGTTGCCTGCACCAACCACTTTTTCTTTTGAGCTTCCGAGCCGAACCAGACGAGCGGCATGAGAGCGAGACCGTTCACGAGCAGCACGGTTGCGAAGCCGGGATCGACTGCCGTTATCTCCTCGGCGACGATCTGCAGATCCAGATTGCTGATGCCCCCGCCACCATATTCACGCGGCAGGAAACCGGTAGCAAAGCCAAGCTTGTAACACTCGAGGTAAGCGCCCTTCATCAACACGAAGGCCTTTTGCGTGTCCCGCTCTTCGTCCGCTTTCTTGACCAAAGGCTGGAGAATCTCCACCGAGAATTCGCGGGCGTTTCGCTGCAACTTTTGTTGCGCGGCAGTCAAAGTGAAATCGATCGACATGGCAGGAACTCGAAATTTTTCAGGTTGCCAATCGGCGCGTCGCGCCGCCACATTTCATCGAAGCATAGTGCGCTGGGTTTGGTAGACAGCAAACTGCATCATTTCCGTGTGTGCGCAACAACTGCAAGTGCGACCTAGCCGGTTGCTGCCATGGGCTTCTGAAAATAGATGGACTCGTCGTCCATGGCCGCACGCGGGTTGAAGCTCTCGTCCGCGAGGACTCCTTTCACCCGGCTGCGCTGCATCGCCATGTTGCCGCCATCGAAGATCGGCAACAACGCGGCATCGTGGAGATTTCGATTAAAGCTGTATCGGTTGTCGACGTTATGCACGCCGACAATCTGCATGCATTTGAATACGCAATCGAACATGGTTTCCGTGACATTGATCTTGCACATCGCACCGAAGATTTCCGCGTGATGATCGTGCTTGTCCAGATAGTCCGCGGCACGCCACGCGAAATAGCGCGCGGATTCGATCTTCGCGGCGACCTCACCGAGCACATAGCCCACATGCTCGAATTGCCTGATGGGCGGAAGCGAGCGGCCCGAATATCGCTTCGAGAATCGCAGGGCCACTTCATAGGCTGCGCGTGCAACGCCGGCCGCCGCGATCGCTGCCACAGGACCGAACCACGCGAAATTCCGGTTGATGACCAGATCGCCCCTGCTTTCAGTCCCGCGAAGCAGGTTTTCAGCGGGTACAGCTGCGTTGTCGAATTCAATCAGCGCGTCCGTTGAGCTTCGATAAGCCTTGTGCGCCGGGAAACCGCAGCTCACGCCGGGCGTGCCGCGCTCCACGACGATTGCCGACAGCCCTCTCATGCAGCCAATCTCCCCTCCCGTGCGGGCGATGACGATCTGCGAGTTCGACCCCCGGCCATCCCATCCCGCCGCCGATGACCACTTTTTCCGGCCATTCAGGACATAGTGATCGCCGCGAAGCGTCGCCGTCAGTCCGATGCCGGCGGCCGTCAGCGGATTATCGAAGCTCGTTGCAGGCCGCGTCGCCGCGGGCGGTTCGGCCGCTGTCCACGCGGCGAGATATTGTTCATCGGAGTCCGAGGTGGCGGCACCTACAAAGCGACGCTTTTGCGCTTCATCCCCGTACCAGACGATCGGCATCAATCCGAGTCCATTGCACAGCACCGTGCAGGCAAATCCCGGATCGATTGCGGAGATCTCTTCGGTAGCGATCGTGAAGTCCAGACAGGACAGGCCCGCGCCGCCGTATGCCGCAGGCAGCATCGCGGTGGCAATACCCTGACGATAAGCCTCGATGTACGCAGGCTTGCGCCTGACAAATGCGCTGATCAGATCGAGTTCCCGGTCGGCGTCGGGAATCATTGACGCTAGAACGGATTCAGAAAATCTGCGTGCCTTCATCTGCACCGCTTTCTGATGGGCCGACATCGTGAAATCAATTGTCATCTGGCGCCTCCTTGAGGGACCGCAGGCAACAATGGTTGCTGCGCGACTCGGAGTGGGTCGGTGACATCAGCATAGGCAGGGCTTTTGACGCCATCAATTGTCAAAAGTGTCGAAAGCCTGGACTGTTACAAATTAGTTTTCGGTCAGGGCGTAGCGCATCTGGAGGGGCTTCTACGGAACAAAAAGCAGGCATGCGAACGCATGATTTGGTGCGAGCGCGGGCATCACGCAGACGTGGTGATCAACTGCTAAGGCGTGACGACTGATTGCGACCGGAAGAGATACTAGGCGAACGGCTTGAAGCGAAACTGGCAGGTATCGCTGCCGCGTTGCATGCAGGTCTGGTGCTCGACCTCCGTTCCCATGAGACCCGACAGGAACCCGATATCGAAGCGGCAAACTTCAGGGTAATCCTTCGTGAGGTCGTGATAGACGCAATTCGTGCATTCCACCCGGGACAGCTTCGACGCGCCTTCAGGATCGATTTCCGAGGCGCGAAAGCCCGCTTCGTTCATGATCGCGACGGTCTCCGTAATCCGCTCGGAACGCGTCTTCCCCACCAGACGCGGAATCAGGCTTGCCGAGGTTTTCATGCCCAGGTCGAACATATAGCGATCGAGTCGTTCGGGACCCAGCTCGCTGCGAAGCGTGGATACCAGCAAGGCCGAAAACCATGAATACTGTTTGGGGAATTGATTCGTCCCCTCCTGAGTCAGGATGTAGGTCTGAACCGGCCGCCCGCCGGTTTTTCGCGGTGAACCCTTCTGAATGAAATTGCGGCGTTCCAAAGCGATTAGATGCTGATTGACCGCAGTTCTGCTGATGCCGACCGCCGCGATGATTTCATCGACCGTCATGCCGTTCTTGTGTTCGAGGAGCTGGTCCAGAATCCCTTGCCGGGTGCCGGACATCGGATCGGTAGCCATAACGTTGGACGTCGGAATGAAGGGCGGCGCATAGCCTCGAACAAGAATACACCCCTCATCACGACGATACCAATCGGGATTCATGTCAAAAGGTACTCGAACACGTCGCGTCAACAGCCATGTCGCCCCCGGATAGCCGATGTATGAGTCTTCCGAAGGATCGCGAATGTATCGGGAACGCATCGGCGTGCTATCGCGTGTGCCCCGGCCGCCTACACCTTGGCCCCGGCCCGAGCGCGCTTCTTCGCCGCGGACGCCGACACCGCTGGCACCGCCTCGGCAGGTGTACGCTTGAAAAGCGGTGAACTAAGCGTCGCCGCGCCCATGTCCGCCGCCGCGCTCAACAGCGACGGCGCAAGTTCCTTCAGACGCGACTCCGGCAACCGGCTCGTCGGCCCCGCAAGACTCACGATGCCCACCACCTCGTCGGTGACGGGATTGCGCACGGGTGCGGCAATCGATGTCATGCCCGCCTCGTACGTCTCGATCGCAACGCCATAGCCGCGTTGCCGCGCACCGTTCAAATCCTTGAGGAATTGCTGAATGGTCTTCGGCGCACGCGGCGCATTCAGCGATTTCGACCCAAGGCCGCCCTGTTTCGACACCAGCTCGATGGCACGTTCATCGGACAGCGTCGATAGCCACGCCTGTCCGCTCGCGGTGCAATGCAGCGGAGGCTGGCTGCCCATGTCCGGGTCGTAGCGCAAGCCCGACTTCGCGCCCTGCGCCTTGCCGACAAACGTTATGTGGTCGTCCTCGACCACGCCCAGGCGCGCCAGCTCACCCGAGCTTTCCGCAAGCCGGTCGAGCACCGGCTGCGAAATATCGGACACGCCGCTCGTCGACAGATAGATCAGCCCCAGCGACACCAGCTTCAGCGCGAGCATGTACTCGCCGTGGTCTTCGTCCTGACGCACGAAACCTTCGTCGATCAGCATCGACAGCAGACGGTGCGTGCCGGAGCGCGGAATGTTCAGCGTGTCGGCGATGGCTGCGAGCGGCATGCGCCCGCCGTTCTTCGCCAGCAGTTCGAGCACTGCCAGCGCCCGCTCCAGATTGCCTGCCATAGTGGACTCTCATTTAAACTGTATCGCGCAAATGAGAACATGATTCCATAGTGGAATTCAAGCAGTTTCGCATGTCCTTCGCTGCGGGCGGCTAACAATCATTGCCCGCGCTCACGTCGCTGTCGCGTAGGCCTGTTCGATCACCGCCCGCGTCGCCTCATGCAGGCGGCGCGCGCGATCGACGGCACGGGTCGTCTTCGCCCAATGCTGCGTCGGTACTTCGACACTGACGGGCAAGTGCTCAGGCAACGCGCGCAAGATTCCAGCGAGATCGAGACCGCCTTCACCCGGAATCATCCGTTCGCAACGCGCCTGGAACAGCAAGGTATCGAGATCGGTAGGACGCTCAGCGGGTGCATCGCAGAATTGCACGTAACCAAAGTACTCACGCGGCAGTGCGCGCAATGCATCGAGCGAATCTGCCGCACGGTCGAAGTGAATCGGATCGATGATGAGGCCTGTGTTGCGCTTGCCGCTCGCTTCGACGATACGCGCGCCCTGCGCGATGTTCTTCACGTCGGTCCAAGGCATCGGCTCGAGCGAAGGCGTGAGGCCGAGCGGCGCCGCGATGTCGCACAGCTTGCCGAGCCGGTCGGCCATGCGCGCTTCGTCGGGATCGTTGCCTGCCACGAGCACGTAGCGCGCGCCGAGTTCGGCGGCTGTTTCGAGCATCGGCTTGTACGACGCCACGTCGGTATCGGGCTTCAGCCGCACAATCTCGACATCGAGCACGCGCATGCCCGTGTCCTTCAACACCGCGAGCGTCTCGCGTTTGAGCGCCGTATCGCCGACGATTTCATGCCGCACTTCGTGATCGGTCGCAGGCAGCAAACGCAGGCCGACGAAATCGTAGCCTGCATCAACCGCACATTGCACCATTTGCGGCGGCGTCAGTTCCAGCACGGTGAGCGCCGAAAGCGACAGCGCGCGCGCATGAGCCTGAGTCATCATGTCTCCTTTATCCAGTTCGTGTCCTGAGTTGCGTAACCGTTCAGCGCAGCGGAGAAAACGGCGCGGGCACGTAGATCGTCGATTCCATCGTCGTCAGATGCGCGGGTCCGCCCTTCGGCGGCCAGATGCCGTCCTTCACCGCTTCCGCGCGAATGCGCGAGCGTTTGTCGACGCCCGCATACGGCCAGATGTTCAGAAAGCGCGGCACGGTGCCGTCGAGCGAATACATCGCGCCGATCAGCGGGGAACGCTTTGTGCGCTCGGGCACGGCCTTTTCCCATGCGTCGATCGTATGCTGAAGGCTCGCGAGCTTCGTGCCATAGACGCGCATCTCGTAGATGCCGCCATGCATGGCCGGTTCGATGGGCGGCAGGAACGGAAAAAGCGCGTAGCTCTCCACCTTGACGTCTTCGACGAACTCGCCGCAGCCGAACGGATTACCTTCGAGCAGCAGACGCTTGCGCTCGTTGACGAGTGCCGCTTCCGACTCGAAGCCGCGCAGCACCATCACCTTGCCGAGCGCGCCGATGTCCGAATACCAGCAGCCGAGCAACGTCGAGCCGGGCTGATTGCCGCTCGCCTTGATGCTTTCGAACACCTGCGCGTTCGTGCCGATTTTTACCGTGAGCGTGACTGTGTCATAGAGTGTCATTGCGTGGTTCCTTGATGTGAGCTGGAAGAGCCGGTGCGCGTCGAAAGCTGCGCTGCACCAGCAAGAGAAAGTCCCGCGAGATAGCCGAATGTCATCGCCGGGCCGAGTGTGATGCCGCCGCTCGGGTAGCAGCCGCCCATCATGCTCGCGCTGTCGTTGCCGACCGCGTAGAGGCCGGGAATCGCGTGGTCGTGGCGATCGAGCACGCGGGCGTTCGCATCGGTGGCGAGGCCCGCGAACGTGCCGAGGCTACCCGGCAGCAGCTTGACGGCGTAGAACGGTCCGTTTTCGATCGGTGCGAGACAGGGATTCGGCTCGTGCGTCGGGTCGCCCTGCACGCGGTTGTACGGCGTGGAGCCTTTGTGAAACTGCGGATCGAAGCCGTCTTTCGCATACGTGTTGTAGGCGGCGACCGTGTTCGCGAGGCCCTGAGCATCGATGCCGCACGCGGCGGCAAGTTCAGCGAGCGTCGCGCCTCGCTTCAGATAACCCGAGCGCACATAGCTCGAAACCGGAAACGGAAACGGCTTCGAAAAGCCGAGCCCATAGCGGCGCTGAAAACGGTGATCGCAGATCAGCCACGCGCAAACCTCTGCGCCACGCGGCGTCGTGCCCAGCAACGCGGACATGAAGTCGTGATACGACGACGCCTCGTTGACGAAACGCTGTCCTGCGCGCGTGACGGCAATCACACCCGGCTTCGCGCGTTCGATCAGATGCGCAAACGCCACATCGCCGCCGCGTTGCGGCACGAGCGAAACGGGCGCCCAGGCCGCGGGCGCATCGAGCGCATCGTTGAAGCGCCCGCCAATCGATTCCCCCAGGCGGATGCCGTCGCCCGTATTCGCGCGCGGCGCCGCCGACCAATGTTCGTTGCCCGAAGGGGTATAGGCAAACGTGCGCGCGCGCCGCGCGACATCGTGTGGAAAGCCGCCGCATGCGAGCACCACGCCGCGCGACGCACGCACTTCATGCACCACGCCGTCGATTTCAACACGCGCGCCCGTGACGCGCGCGTCGTCGCGCAACAGCCCAATTGCCTTCGCACGCGTGCGCAGATCCACGTTGCGATCTGCCGCCGACTTCAACAGGCGCGCCACCAGTGCATTACCGTTGACGAAATGCATCGAGCGTCCATGACGCAGCTTCTGCCACGCGAACGCAGCCAGCCGCCGCGTGACGTAAATCGCGGACTTCACGGAGCGCGTCGCGCGATAGAAGTGCGCGAGGTCCTGCCCCGACGCCAGCGCCATGCCCTTGATCGTCATCACCGACAGCGGTTCGCGCAGCTTGTGGATCAGCGGACCGAGTTCCCTGCCGTCGAACGGCATCGCGCACACTGAGCGGCCGCCCGTCGCCGCACCGGGTGTCGTGTGGAAATCGGGAACGCGATTGCCGTCGACGAAGCGCATCGCCGTGTGCTGCTCGAAGAACTCGATCATTTCGGGTCCGCGCTCCAGCAATGCGTCCGCCTTGTCCGCATCGAACTGCGCGCCGAGTTCGCTTTTCAGGTAAGTGCGCGGCGCGTCGATGTCTTCGCAGATGCCCGCGCGCGTCGCCAGCGGATTGCGCGGAATCCACATCCAGCCGCCCGACCACGCGGTCGTGCCGCCGAATACGTCTTCCTTCTCCGCAACCATCACGCGCAAACCCTGCGCCGCCGCCGTCACGGCAGCCGACAGCCCACCCGCACCGGAGCCCAGCACCAGCACATCGCATTCCAGTATCGCTTCACGCTTCATCTTCGGCTCTGCTCTTCCAGAAACTATGGAACTTACTTTCTTTGTGGAATACTATTCCACAAATTGCGATCTTGCAAAGTTTTTATGGCGACGAGGAGAAGGGACATGCGAGTACTGGTAACGGGTGGTAGCGGCTTTCTGGGCGCGTGGATCATGCGGCGGCTGCTTGCGCACGGCATCGAATGCGTTGCGTTCGATCTGCAGGCGAAGCCGCGATTGCTGCATGCGCTGTCGCCGGAACAGGCGGACACGGTCCAATGGCGCACGGGCGATATCGCGCAAGCCGCCGACGTTGCGCGCGCGCTGGACGGCTGCGATGCCGTGATTCATCTCGCGGGCATCCTCACGCCCGATTGCGCGGCCAACCCCGTGCGCGGCGCGCAGATCAATCTGATCGGCACGCTGAACGTATTCGACGCAGCGCGCGCGGCGGGTCTGCAGCGCGTGCTCTATGCAAGCAGCGCCGGCGTGTTCGGCCCCGACGACGGCGCGACGCCATATCCGCAAACGCACTACGGCGCATTCAAGCTCGCCTGCGAAGGCTCGGCGCGCGCGTACTGGAATGACCACGGGATCGCGAGCGTCGGTTTTCGCCCGCTGGTCGTGTATGGCGCGGGACGCGAGACGGGATCGAGCGCCGGTCCGAGCCTCGCGTGCCGGGCGGCCGCGCGCGGCGAGCGCTACACGATGCCGTTCACGGGTTCGACGGGTTTCGTGTACGCCGACGACGTAGCTGCCGCTTACGAGGCGGCCTTGCTGCGCGATGTGGAAGGCGCCCATGCGTTCACGCTCGCGGGCGAGATCGCTTCCGTGCAGACGGTGATCGACGGAATTGCCTCGATCGTGCCGGGTGCGCGCATCGATGCCGCTGGTGCTTCGCTGCCCATCGCGACTGCGTTTCCGCACGATCCCGCTCTGGAGCGCCTGCTGCCTGGCCTGCCGCAGACCTCGCTCGAAGCAGGTCTGCGGCAGACGGTAGCGTTCTACCGTCTGCCGCACGCCTCGCATCAATAACGATAACCCGACCTCAAAGCGCCGGCGCGACGGGCGCGCGCGCCGCCACGGCCCGATGCACCGCAAGCGTCGCGGCCAGCGTGCGCGCGGCGTCCTCGACCGAACACAGTGGCGCTTCCTCACGCGCGATCACGGCGGCGAAGTGGCGCAACTGCTCGTGATAAGGATCGGCGCTGTGCGGCGTGCTGCGCTCGACGGTCAACGGTTCGTGCCAGCCTTTGCGCGAGCGGTATTCCCACACGTCGAGTTGCGGCAGCGTAAGCGAAGCATCGGTGCCAATCAGAAAATGCGTGTTCACCTGCTGGCGCGGATAGTGTGCCGCTTCGCCCGCCGCAAGGTCCCAGTTCCAGGGTGCCGCCGCGCAGTCCGAAACGGCGAGTGTGCCCAGCGCGCCGCTAGCGAAGCGCAGCAACACGGCAGCCGTATCTTCGACCTCGAAACCCCGCACGGCATTCGACGTCAGCGCCTGCACCTCGACGATGTCGCCAAGCAGAAATCGCATGATGTCGATGTCGTGGATCAGATTGATCAGCACGGGCCCGCCGCCCGCGCGTCGCCGCCATTCGACGTCGAAATAGGCGTCGGGCTTGTAGAACGTCGCGAGCGCGTTCGCGGTGACGGGCGTGCCCAGCCGCCCGGACACGACGATTTCCTTCGCGCGCCGCAGGATCGGATTGTGCCGTCGATGATGCCCCACTAGCAGCGGCACATTCGCGTCGCTGGCTGCGCGGCTCAGTTGTTGCGCCGCTTCCACATCGTCGGCAACGGGCTTTTCGATCAGCGCGGGAATGCCGCGCGTTATGCACGCGAGCCCCACGTCGACATGCGTCGCATTCGGTGTCGCGACGATCGCGCCTTCGGGGCGGACTTCGTCGAGCATCGGCGTGTAGTCGGCAAACCAGCGCAGCCCTTCCTGACGCGCGAATTCGCGCGCGGCAGGCGACGGGTCCGCAATCGCAACCACTTCGGCCTGTGGGTGCAGCCGCGCCCGTTCCATGTGCATCCGTCCGATTGCGCCCGCGCCGATCACCGCCAAACGTCTCCTTGCCATTTCCTTCCTCTCCTCAGGTTGAACACAGGGTCATTCAAGGGCTTCCAGGTGAATACCCGGATTTTATGAAATACACTTTGATTGTTGAATACTATTCCAATTAAAACTACAGTTCATCAAAAGTTTCAATCATCGAAAGTTTGCGAACGGATACGGACAGGAGCGGAGAGACATGAAGGACGAAACCAATCAACCCATCAACCATGAAACGCAAAGCACTGGCATGACGCGGCGCGCGTGGCTCGCCACCGCGGGCAAGACGCTGGCGAGCGGCGCGGCCGTGCTGGCGGCACCCGCGATCGTGCGCGCGCAAGGCGAGCAACCGCTCAAGCTGGGCCTGCTGATGGCCAAGCAGGGCGTGTGGACCGAGCAGGGAGAAGTGATCGCGAACGGCGTGAAAATGGCGCTCGACGATGCGAACAACCAGGCGCGTGGCCGCCGCGTGGATCTGGTCTGGTACGACGAGCCGAATCCTCAGTCGGCGCAGCAGAACATGCAGAAGCTGATCGAGCAGGACAAGGTCATCGCTGTGATCGGCGGGACGAATAGCGGCACGTCGCTGGCGATGTCTTCCGTCGCGGCCCGCACGAAGACACCCTATATCGCGCCCAACGCCGCCGCGCGCGAGCTGACGGGCAGCAGCTGCAACCCGTACACGTTCCGCGTGCTCAGCCCGACGCCCGTCACGTGCCGCGCGCTCGCGCCGTCGTTGCTCGCGATCGGCAAGAAGTGGCACTTCCTCGTCGCGAACTACGCGTATGGGCAGGATATCCAGCGCTCGATGTCCGAGTTGCTGAAGCAGTCGGGCGGCACGATCGCGGGCGCGGATGTGACGCCGCTCAACACCACCGACTTCAGCTCGTTCATCCTGAAGATCCGCCAGTCGAAGCCCGATGTCGTGCTGCTCGGCCTGCCGGGCGGCGATCTCTCGACCTTCCTCAAGCAGTACGCGGAAATGGGCATGAAGGACAAGATTCCCGTTGCGTGTCCCATCATCGGCGATTCGGATCTGTGGTCGATCAACGTGGATGCGGCAACCGGCTACTACGGCAAGCCGTGGCACTACAGTTCGCCGGGCCATTCGCCCGAAGAACTCACGTTCATCAAAAAGTACACGGCGAAGTACGGCAAGCCGCCCGCCGACAAGGCGTGGATCGGCTGGTTCACGACGCGCGCGCTGCTCGCGGGCGTCAACCAGGCGAAGAGCACATCCGGGCCGGACATCGTTCAGAGCCTGGAGACCGTGCAGTTCGGCGACAGCAGCGGACCTGCCTATTTCCGCCCGTGGGATCACCAGATGTTGCGTCGCTGGACCGTCTTCAAGGTGAAGGACCACATCACCGACAAGTGGGACTGGCTCAACCAGGTATCGGCCGTCCCGCAGAACCCCGCCGAACTCGACAGCCTTTACGGCACGAAACAGGAAATCGGTTGCACGATGGCCGCGCGGTAACGCGCGGCGAACTCTGCTGCGGCGTCGGCGGGCCGTTGCGTGAATCTCATGCAGCGGCCACTTCGGTTCCGCAATTTCCTGCGGTTATCTGCATTCAGCTGGAGTACAGGCATGGCAGAAATGGTGTTGTCCCAGATCGCCAATGGGTTGGTGCTGGGCTTTCTCTACGTGTTGCTCGCGATCGGTCTGTCGATCATCTGCGGGCTGCTTGGCATCGTCAACTTCGCGCACGGCGCGCTGTTCGCGCTTGGCGCGTACTTCGCGATCGCGCTGTCGACGCAGTTCGGCTGGGCTGCCGTGATCGTCGCGCCCGTCCTCGTCGCGCTCGCGGGCATGCTGATCGAAGTGATTTTCATCCGGCGGCTTTACGGCAAGGAGCCCTTGCTCGGACTGATCGTGACGTTCGCCCTGTCGCTACTGCTGACGGCGCTGATCCGCCTGGTGTGGGGCGCGGGCGGCCTGCCGTTCAGTCCGCCTGCGGCGCTCAGCGGCTTTCTCGTCTACGGGCCGCTGCTTATCACGAAGTATCGTCTGTTCGTGCTCGCCGCGACGGTCGCGATTCTGCTCGCGCTGTGGTGGTTCATGAAGTTCACGCCCTACGGGCGCATCTTGCGCGCGGGCAGCCGCGACCCCGAGATGGTTGGCCTGCTCGGCATCAATCTGCCGCGCGTGCTGACGGGCGCGTTTGGTCTCGGCGCATTGCTCGCGGGTGCAGCGGGCGTGCTCGCCGCGCCGCTGCTGACCGTCACGCCCAGCATGGCGACGGCAGCCGTGATGCCTGCCTTCGTGATCGTGACGATCGGCGGTCTGGGCTCGTTTGCGGGTGCCGTCGTCGCGGGTCTGCTGGTCGGCGTGGTGACGGCCCTCGCCGTGCAGTTCTTTCCGGAGGGGTCGTCGGTGGCGATGTATGTCCTGATGGCACTCGTTCTGCTCGTGCGTCCGCGCGGGCTGTTCGGCGAACGCTGGGAGCGCTTCGAATGAATGTCAAACTGTTGACCCGGCACCCCGTCGCGCTGCTGACCACGTGCCTCATTGTCGTCTCGATCGCGTTGACCGCGACCGGCACGCCGCTGGAACGCGCGACGCAGATCGCCATCTACACGCTCTACGGAATGGGCGTGAATCTTCTGGTCGCGTATACGGGCCTCGTACCGTTCGGCGCATCGGTGTTCTTCGGCACGTCGACGTATCTGGTCGCGATCTCGCTGCAACGTCTGATCGGCAACGAAATCGTTGCGCTGGCCGCGAGCGTGGTCGTCACAGCCGTGATGGCCGCATTGATCGGCGCGATCGTGCTCAAGCGGCGCGGGCTGTATTTCTCGCTGCTGACGCTCGCCTGCTCGCAGATCGCGTTCGAAATCGCGTTCAAGTGGACCGATGTCACGGGCGGCGAGAACGGCCTGCAAAACGTGCCGCGCCCGACCTTCGCGACGACCACGGGCTTTCATGTGTTCGCGTGCGTCACGGTGATCGCCGTTGCGTATGGCCTGTGGCGTCTCGTCCATGCCCCATTCGGGCGCGCGTTGCAGGCGCTGCGCGACAACGAGCAGCGTGCCGCGAGCCTCGGCTATGACACGTACCGCCTGACGCTGTACGCGTTTGTGATCTCCGCCGCCGTGATCGGTTACGCGGGCGGGTTGCTGTGCCTGATGCTGCAAGGCGCGTATGCGAACAACCTCAGCTGGGAGCACGCCGGCGACAGTCTGCTGATGACGGTGCTGGGCGGCGTACACCAGTTTCTCGGGCCGCTGTGGGGCGCGATTGCGTTCATCCTGCTCGAAGACAAGTTGAGCAGCCTCACCGAACACTGGTGGCTGATGTTCGCGCCGATCATCATTGCGTTCGCGTTCTTCTCGCCCGAAGGCATTCAGGGTCTTGCGCAACGGCTGCTGCGCCGGCCGCGCTGGACGCTCGTGCGCGACACCATTCCCGCGCGCCCCGAAGTGATCGCGCCGTACCGCGCGAGCCGCATCGACATGAATCCGGATGCGCCGATTCTCAGCGTGCGCGGACTGTCGAAGCAATTCGGCTCGCTCGTGACGGCCGACAAGGTCGACCTCGACGTCTATCCGTACCAGCTGCACAGCTTCATCGGACCGAATGGCGCGGGCAAGACGACCTTCTTCAACATGCTGACGGGCGTGCTGCCGCCATCGTCGGGCACGATCACGTTCGACGGCAGGGACGTGACGCGGCTCGCGATGTTCCGCCGCGTGCGGCTCGGCATGAGCCGCTCGTTCCAGATTCTCAGCGTGTTTCGCAACCTCACCGTGTTCGAGAACGTGCGCGTCGCCGTGCAGGCCGCGCAGCGCGAACGGCTCGGCTTGTGGCGCGACGCCCATACGCTCGACATGCAGAATGCACGCGCCTGGTCACTGCTCGCAGCCGTCGGTCTCGTCGAGCGCGCGGCGGCATCTTGCGAGAGCCTCTCGCATGGCGAGCAGCGTCTGCTCGAAATCGCGTTGTCGCTCGCGACGCAGGCCCGTCTGCTGCTTCTCGACGAACCGCTCGCGGGCCTTGCCGAAGCGGATCGCGCAAACGTCGCGCGCATTGTGCGTGAACTCGCGAATCATCACGCGGTGCTGTTGATCGAGCACGACATCGACCGCGTGCTGACGATCTCCGATCGCGTCAGTGTGCTGCATCGCGGGCATCTCATAGCAGACGGCTCGCCTGCCGACGTCGCTGCGCATCCTGAAGTGATCGAAGCGTACATGGGTCACGCAAAGGGCCAGCGCCCCGTCGATGCGCGTCTCGCCGAACGCGTCGCGCACAAGCGCGACACACCGGCGAGCCGGCGTGCGCTTCTGCAACTGCAAAACGTGAAGGCGGGCTACGCGGGCAACACGATCCTCGACGGCATCGACCTCACGCTGCATGAAGGCGAAGTGATCGCGATTCTCGGACGCAACGGCGTGGGCAAGACGACTGCGCTGCGTGCGGCAACTGGCGTCGCACAGATCAGCGCGGGCACCATCACGTTCGACGGACACGACATCACGTCCAGACCGATGCACGAGATCAACCGGCTCGGCCTCGCGATGGTGCCCGAAGGCCGCCGCCTGTTTCCGAATCTGACCGTCTACGAAAACTTGCGGCTCGCCGCGCGCAAGGGCGGCGCGAGCGTCGACGAGATTTACGCGCTCTTTCCTCGGCTCGCGAACCGCAAGGACGTACGCGCCGAACATCTGTCGGGCGGCGAGCGGCAGATGGTGGCTATCGCGCGTGCGTTGATGGCGCCCGCCAAAGCGATCCTGCTCGACGAACCGTTCGAAGGCCTCGCGCCCGCTGTCGTGCAGGAAGTGCTCGACGCTGTCGTCAAGCTGCGCGAGCGGGCAAGCGTCGTTATCGTTGAACATCAGGCCGATATGGTGTTGCCTATCGCCGACCGCGTGTATGTGCTCGTCAACGGCCGCGTCGCTTATGAAAACACGGCTGACGCGCTCGCTCAGGACAGCGCGACGCAGGCCAAACTGCTCGGCATCGTGCATGACGATGCCCGTTCTACTCTGGAGGTGAAAACAGCATGACCCAAACGACTGCAACGAACGTCGCCGTATCGCTCGACGAGGGACTCAGCGGCGCGACGCGCGTGTACTTCATTGTCGGCGATCCCATTGCGCAGGTGCGTTCGCCCAAAGGCGTGACGGCGGCAATTCGCGAAGCGGGACGCGACGCGCTCGTGGTCCCCGCGCATGTCTCGCCGGACGACCTCGCGGCATTCTTCGCTGGCGTCGTGCCGATGCGCAACGTCGACGGCGTGATCATCACGGTGCCGCACAAGTTCAGCGCCGCCGGCTTCTGCTCCAGTCTGTCCGATGAGGCCGCGTTTCTCGGCGCGGTGAACACGCTGCGGCGCACGGCCGATGGCGGCTGGCACGGCGGTATGTTTGACGGCACCGGGTTCGTGGCCGCGCTCGAGGATGCGGGCTGCGATCTGCAAGGCAAGCGCGCGTTGCTGATCGGCGCAGGTGGCGCGGGCTCGGCCATCGGCCATGCACTCGTCAGTGCGGGCGTCGCTGCCCTCGACGTGCGCGACAACGATACGGCGCGCACCCAATCGCTCGTGACCCGGCTTGCCGCGATGCAACGCGGCGCCGTGCAGGTCGCGGCGGCCAATGTCGAAGCCGAAACGTTCGACGTCGTCGTCAATGCATCGCCAATGGGCATGCGCGCCGACGATCCGTTGCCCATCGACGTGTCGCACCTGCCCGCTTCCACGTTCGTCGGCGACGTCGTCACGAAGCCGCCGCTCACGCCGTTCATCGAAACGGCACGCGCGCGCGGCTGCAAGACCGTGACGGGCACGCAGATGTTCGCGCGCGTGTGCGACCGCATGGTCGAGTTTCTGCTCGACACAAAAGCATGAGCGGCATGAGCACGGCGCAGCGAGTCGCCATCGTCACGGGCGGCGCGGGCGGGATCGGCCGCGCGATCGCGGCACGGCTGCAACGCGACGGCATGCGCATCGCGCTGTGGGACCTCGATGCGCATGCGGCGCGTGAAGCCGCCGACGCGCTGTCTAACGGCAAAGACGGCGCGGCCATCGGCATACACGCGGACGTGACGGACGAAGCCTCCGTCGCAGCCGCGCTCAAGACGACGCTCGAACGCTTCGGCGCGCTGCATGTGCTGGTCAACAGCGCGGGCACGACAGGCCCGATCTCGACCGTCGCCGACAGCGCGCTCGACGCATGGCAGCGCTGCATCGACGTCAATCTTCGCAGCGTGTTCCTATGCTCGCGCGCCGCCGTCAAACCCATGCTCGACGCGGGCTTCGGCCGCATCGTCAATCTCGCGTCGATTGCGGGCAAGGAAGGCAACCCGTCGATGTCCGCGTATTCGGCGGCCAAAGCCGGCGTGATCGCGTTCACGAAGTCGATGGGCAAGGAACTGGCGCTGACGCCGGTGCGCGTGAACTGCATCGCGCCTGCGGTGATCGAGACGCCCTTGCTGCACCAGATGACCCCTGATGCGCTCGCCGCAAGTCTCGCGAAGATCCCGATGCAACGCGCCGGAACGGCCGACGAAGTCGCGAGCCTGGCCGCGTGGCTGGCATCGGGTGAATGCTCGTTTTCGACGGGCGCGGCCTTCGATCTGTCCGGCGGACGCGCGACTTATTGAACGTCAGTCCGGACACAACCCAGCAAGTACGAAACGCGACAAGGCATCAGAGGAGACAGTACACATGAATTCAGGCAGCAGCATCCATTGGGACGAAGAAGTCGATGTGCTCGTGTTCGGCGCGGGCGCGGCGGGCATGACAACCGCGTTGATCGCGCATCATGAGGGCCTGGACGTTCTCCTGTGCGAAAAGACCGAGGCAGTCGGCGGCATCACGTCGACGTCGGGCGGCACGACCTGGGTGCCGGGCACGCAACTGAGCGTCGATGCGGGCGTGCCCGACAGCGTCGACGACGCGCGCCGGTTTCTGCAATCGGTGGTCGGCGAACGCGGCGGCGACGAAGCCCGCGAAGCCTTCCTGCAAAGCGGTCCGCTCGCCGTCGACGAATTGCAGCGCATCAGCGACGTGAAGTTCGTCGCAGCGGCCGCGCATCCGGACTATGTGACGGGGCCGGGCGCGGCATTCGGCGGCCGCGCGCTCGCGCCCTTACCTTTCGACGCTCGCGTGCTGGACAAGGATTTCGCGCGCGTACGTCCGCCGCGTAAGGAATTCATGGGCCTGGGCGGGATGATGGTCAATCGCAGTGACCTTGGCGCGCTGCTCAATCCGTTCGGATCGTTGAGCAATTTCAGGCGCACCGTCGAAGTGGTCGGCCGTTATGTAATCGACCGCATGCGTTTTCCGCGCGGCACGCAGCTCGTGATGGGCAACGCGCTCGCCGCCCGGCTCTTCTATAGCCTGCGCAAGCGCGGCGTGGCCGTGCGCTTCGAAACGCCGCTCGTCGAACTGGTTCGCGAGCAAGGTCGCGTGACGGGCGCCGTGGTCGGTTCGCGTGACGGTAAGCAATGGCGCATTGGCGCGCGTCGCGGCGTCGTGCTCGCCACGGGTGGCGTCACGCGGCACCCTGCGCTGCGCAAACAGTTGTTTCCGGCTGCCGCACAACCGCTGTCGCTGTCGCCCGACACCCACACGGGCGACGGCGTCAGCAGCGCGCTCGCCGTCGATGCGCGACTCGAAAACGGCGGCGACAGCCCCGGGCTCTGGATGCCCTGCTCGATTCGCCGTGCGCCCGGCGGCGACGATAGCGTGTGGCCGCATATCATCCTCGATCGCGCGAAGCCGGGCCTCATCGCTGTGAACAGCCGGGGCGAGCGGTTCGTCAACGAATCCAATTCCTATCACGACTTCGTGATGGGCATGTTGCGCGACGACGGCCATGGCCCGAGCGTGCCGGCGCATCTGATCGTCGATGCAGACTTTATCCGCGACTACGGTCTTGGCCTGCTGATGCCGGGGCGAAGCCGCGCGCGTATTGCGGAGTTCGAGCGCGCCGGGTATCTGGTCAAAGGCAACTCGCTGGCCGCACTGGCGGCGAAGTTGAACGTGGATGCGGTGGGGCTTGCGCGCACTGTCAATACCTACAATCGCGATGCCGCATCGGGCAACGACCCTGCCTTCGGCCGCGGTTCCAGCCCGATGAGCCGGTTCAACGGCGACGCGGCGCAGAAGCCCAATCCGTGCATCCGTCCGTTGGGCAAAGGTCCGTATTACGCCGTGACGGTATGGCCAGCCGACCTCGCGTGCAGCGCAGGACTGAGCGGCACTGCGAACGGCCAACTGCTCGATGCGAACGGCAACGTGATACCTGGACTCTTCGCGTGCGGCAACGATCTGGCTTCGATCTTTCGCGGCACGTATCCCGGACCCGGCACGACGTTGGGCCCGGCAATCGTGTTCGGATGGCGCGTTGCGAAGTACATCGCGGGTAAGCTGGATGACGCCGCTTCAAATAGCCGGACGCATTTGGATGCCTGCGTGGAAGCGGCACACCGATAAACGCGCGGGTCACGCGTCTTCATGAAACAGGTTGTCCGACTATTGCTGGATATAGCGTGATACGGTCGCCGGCAGCGGGTGACGCCACAAGCAAGCATCACCCTGGTGTCAGCGCAATCAATGCTGGCCGTAGTCAAGCGTCGCCGGATCGGTCCTGCCGAAGCTGAGATAGAAGGGATTCACGAGCCCCGTTCGCGGGTCAACGAAGGTCGAATAGCCCAGCGTAAACAGGTTGTAGCGTCTCACCTCGCCGTACTGCGGCGCGTTGCCGGGATCGGGGTCGTTCGTCACCGGCACGTAAAGCGCCCCGTCCGGCCCGAATACGAGCGATAGCGCAATGGCGCGCGGGTGGTGCCGATCCAGATCGATACGCTCGAAATGCTCACGGTCGAATGCGTTCCAGCGATGTCCGTCCCTGTGCGTTGCATGCGGGATAATCAGGATCTTGTCTGAATCCCATCCCTCGTATTTCACAGGATCCTGGCGAAGGCTAGTCACGTAGAGATCGCCATCGCGCCCGAATGCGAGCCCCTCTGGCCGTTGCAGATCGTTCGTGTTCTTGCTGCATTCGATGGAATTGGATATCAGCACGTCAACGAAAACCAGGCGCCGCGGATCGAATCGCACGACGCCGCCGCCACACGGATCCGGCAGGTTGCGGAGCGTCACGTATAGCAGGCCATCCGGTCCGAGCACGATGCCACGCGGATGAAACTGCGGCCCGGTCGTGCCCGGATGATCGATATTCGGGTCGAGATTCTTCACGAACTCCGCCTTGTGCCCGTCGATCCTGAACGCGAGGAGCGCGCCCGTCGGTCCGGGTGTGTCGCCGAGATCGGCGATGAACAGAATGCGCCCTGCTCTGCCCATGTCGACCAGCACGATTCCGCGCGGCGCATAGGGGCCGTGCTTATCATCACGCGAGATGAGCGGCGCGATGAAATGGCCGTCGCTGGCGTCATAGCGAAAGATCTCGCCGTTGAAGGGCTGGCCGATATTCTGATTCGACACGAGCACTTCATTCCAGCGCTGGTCGAAGATGATGCCCGTCGGTCCGCGCAACCCTCCGCTGCCCGGCTTGATGGACCGGTCGGGCAGATACTGGCCGGATCGTGCGTCATAGAACCGTACGTCGTTGGCAGAGGGAGCAGGATCGGTTACGGCAAGCACGTCGGACGAGCGGCCTGTGCGCGTGTCGTCGGCCAATGCTTGCGGTGCTATGGCGACCTGCGCCGCCAGCAATAGCCCAAGACCGGATGCGAAAATATTGTTCATGACTATTCCTCGGTATGACTAACTAATTATGGAGTCAATACATCAAGGTATTGAAAAGACGGATCGATGGCTAACCGGCCGTGAGCGGTGATTGAGTCGCACGAATATCGCACGAATAATTCGGGCAAAAATCGCCCTCACCCGGCGTATTGACGACGGTGCAATGCGAGAGAATATTCAACGGGTGTGCGGCGCCGTTATATTGACTTCACGCTTGGACGCAACCTTCATGACTGCATCAGCAGGTTATTGTCATGGTTTGCATGGGTTGCCGTAATCGCGCCGTAACTCTATTGATAGTGCAGATAGCTTAGGAAACAAGAGGTTTTCTTCACTGTCTGTGGCTTTTTTCGGAAACACGAAAGGTCAGTGAAGTTGGGGCGATATTATTCGCGATAGGGTAGTGTTCGACTCACTCGTCTCTTGGGCAGTGAAGTGAAAGCGCGCTGCCTAGCGCGCGTGAGCCTCACGAAGGCACACATCGCCTTTGCGTTTGGCGATGGCGGCGCTCGCGGCGGCATAGTCCTCGGAAAACGCTCGCTGCGCGAAGCACGGCGCCGACTTCGCGAGCAGCGCATCGATCTTTGCGAACTGCTTGTCGAACACCCAGGGCCGGCGTGCGAGCGTGCGGTCGTTGAGCCAGTAGGGGCTCCAGTCCCGGGTTGTTTCGATGATCTCGCGCGCGAATTCCGGCCCGTACTCGAGCCCTCCCTCGATCACGACATCGATATACGACTCGACGAGCGGAAACCTGGCGTCCGGAACCGGAAGCCCTTCCCCCGGCGCCTTGCCCTCGGCTTTCGGCACGTAGACCCATACGGTTCCCTGCGCCGGTAGCGGCTGCCACGATACGGACTCGATGAGCGCGCGCGGCACCTCGACGCGCACGTATCCCTTCTCGCGCTCGTCGAACGCGGACATGTCGTTGCCGGCAACGGGATAGATCACGCCGTTGATGGTCATCGGCGCTTCACCCTCGAATGGACGCCGCAGTCCGAGCGCCGTGAAGCCAGTGCGCGCGCGGTCGCTCCAGCTGCGCACATAGCCGAACGCCGCCGAAACGCGCACGGGAATCGCCGCGACCGGTTTGCCGGCCGTGTCGTTACGCGATGGCGTGTTGATGAGCGAGCCGTAGCCGAAGATGAACTGCGTCGGCTGATCGGGAAGACGCGCTCCCCAGAAGTCGGTGGTCTGTGCGTGCGCCGCAGAGCTAACGAGCGCCAGTGCGACAACGAATCCTCGAATCTTGGCCATCGCTGACATCGTCATATCTCCGTCAACTGCGTTGACGCAGATGATCGCTCATGCCAGGCCGCCCGGCAACTGCGCGCGCCGGGTTTACGCGCACAGTCGTGGTTCCTGAATCTGACGACGCTGCCTTGCGCTACGCGTAGTACTCGTCGGGCAGCAGCATGTCTTCGAAGAACGCGCCGAATCTGCCCTGTGGGTCGCGGATATGGCATTCGACGACCCATCGCATCGCGGCGGGACGCCGCTCGAGTCGCGCCAGGGGACCGGCATGAATCGCGGCATGCGGATAATCCGAAAGCCGGTGGCCCGCGACGACGGGATCGAGAAGCCAACCCGCCTTCGACGCGGCCTCGGCCGCGTGCCGGTACAGTTCGGCGCCCGTGAGCCCCTCGTTGATCCACAACGCACGGACGTCATGGAACAACGCTTTGACATCGCGCGCGCAACGCGCATGCTCCGCATGATCGCCGACCACGAAGGTGTCGCCCGCATCGCCTTCCCATGCACCGTAACGCGGACCGATGTCGATGAAGAAAATGTCGTTCTCCGCGAGCACGACGCGCGACGCTGGCTGCTCCGTCAACGGCCTCGCCGTGTTCGCGCCAAAACGCACGATGACGGGATGCCACGTGCGCGCCATCCCGGCATCCGCGAGCAAGCTCTTGGTCAGCTGAACGGCGTCGTCTTCCGTCATCCCCGGCTCGATATGACTCGCGGCTTCGCGAATCACCGCGAGTGTCTTCGCACGCGTGTCGAGCATCCCGAGAATTGAAAACCCACCCCCGACCTCTTCGGGATCTTGAACTTGCGAATCTTGCACATGAACCTCTTTTGAACTTCAACATCTCTCGTTTCGATAGACGCCTCATCACCAGCCTGCGAGAAACTCGTGCAGCAACGTGATGTAGAGCGTCGGCTCTTCGACGTTGGGAAAATGACCTGAACGCTCCATCTCGACGAATTCCACGTTGGAAATCAGACTCGCGCACTCCTGACCGTCCTGCACGCTGTTGAGCGGGTCGTAGCGTCCGGACATGACCAGCGTATTGGCCTTGATGTGCGGCAGCGCTGGCCTCAAATCAAAGCCCGTCAACGCCGCTGCGGCCGAGGCCCATTCCGGGGGCGTCAATGGAAAGCGGCGCTCTTCGCTGATCCACGCCGCCTTCGTTGGCTCGCTCGCGTAAGGGCCGAAGGACAGCTTCAGCAGATATTCCTGCTGCTCGTCATGCGTCATGCCCTTGAACTCGTCGGCATGTTCCGCAATCAGCCGCGCCGATGACGATGTCTCGCCATGACACTTCGGCACGACGAGCACCAGGCTGTGAATGCGCGCGGGATCTCTCGCAGCGAGACCTTGCGCGACGTAACTGCCCATCGACGAGCCAACGACACGAGCGTCCGTCATTCCGAGCACATCGAGGACGCCTGCGGCATCGTCGATATGGTCGTCGAGCGTATAGTGCGCGGGACGCGCGGATTCGCCATGACCTCGCGCGTCGATTGCGACTGTCGTGAAGTACGGCTTGAACGACTCGACCTCCTTCGACCACACACGCCCGCTCGCGCCGAGTCCGTGAAGAAACAGCAGCGGCGGTCCCGTCCCTTCTATCGCGACACTGAGGTCGACACCGTTGACGTGCAATATCGGCATGGTTTGAGCACTCTTTCATGCAGTTGTGGAAACGTCGGCGGACGCCGGGTGCGTGTCGATGCCGAGATGCGCGCGCAGGAACATGGCGCCTTCTTCCAGCGCAGCATCCGCTTCGTCGAGAACGGAATGCCATATGTGCCATTCATGAATCATTTGTGGCCAGATATCGAGGCGCACTCTCGCCTGCGCAGAACCTGCCTTGCCCGCGAAGCGCACCGAATCGTCAAGTAAGGTCTCGTTGCCGCCGACGTGAATCAGCAACGGTGGCAAGCCAGCCAGGTCGCCGAACAGCGGCGACGCGAACGGCGTGGTGTGCGACTGCGCACGCAAATAGTTTTGTGCAAAGAATGCAAGACCTTCCGGTGAAACGACGGGATCGACGCTCGCCTTTGTCAAGACGGATGGCCCCGACATGCTCAAATCGAGCCACGGAGAAATCAGAAACGCAGCAGACGGCAGAGCGAGACAGCGACGCTTCAGATCCAGCATCAGCGACGCGCACAGTCCTCCTCCCGCCGAATCGCCGACGAGCGCGATCGACTCCGGCGCGTATCCCTGCTGCAGCAGCCAGCACCACGCGGCAACGGTGTCATCGAAGGCAGCGGGGTAAGGATGCTCCGGCGCCCGCCGATAATCGAGCGCATACACGTTCGCCGTCGTGCGCACGGCGATCTCAGCGATCAGTGTTCGGAACGTCTCGGGCTCACCCATCACGAATCCTCCGCCGTGCAGAAAGAGGATCGCCTTACCGGCTAACCCCTGTGGCGCGCTGCAATGGAGTCCCTTGAACCCAGGGGAGTCGACGGTTCTGAAAGTCGCTCTAGGATTGACGGGCAGAGGTCCGTAGAGCGCCTTCAGTCCTTCGCGCAGTTGCGGCGCGGACATCTGCGCATGCGCGTCCTTGCTGACGCGCTCGATATTCGAAATGACGTTGATCAACTGTGTGTTCGACATGCTCTTGCCCCAGACGGTGACAGAGATTGAATAGCGACGCCGCGAACGTTTGACCGTCCGGTTCAAAGGCTTTCCGGCGAAGGACCGACATGCCACTCAGGCGCCCTGAAATCCGAAATCGGTGCATGCGGGTCGATCTCGATCACTTGCCCGCCGAACACGAGCGACGGCAAACGCGATACATGTAGCGCTTCAGCTTCCGCTACCGCCTCTCGCCGTTCCGACAGATTAACGACACGCAGCGCAAAGCGGGTCTTGTCGATCAACGTGTCCATACTCTCGACCACTGCGACGCAGATCGAGCAGCCATCGTGATACAGCGTTATGGGAGTCACTTGCTTCTCCATCAATATAGTTCGGATATCTGCATGCTTACGATGCACTGCAAACTGACGAGCATTGTCGGCCGGCCGCGCTAAGGGGTCCATGGCCGCGAGATTCGAACTCAAGCCAAAGAAGGGCATCGAACGGCCATCTCCGCACACCCATGCCGATGCTGTATCCGATGCGCTGCGCACGCGGCTTCATTTCCGGACACAACGCGTCAACAAAGCGCCATGCCGCGATCCGGATCAAACCGCAGCCCTACACTCGATTGCGTTCAACGAATCGGGGGCAACGATGCATATCGGAATCCTTGTCCTGCCACGTCACAGGGCGTCGGACCTTGTTGCGGCAATGGACACCCTCAGCCTGCTCGATGAAGGGTCTAACAACGGCGAACATTACCGGTTTCAGCTGATCGGGCAGGACTTCCTGTATGTGACGGGGAAAGGCGGCCTCGCCGTGATGGCCGATTCGACCATTGCGACCACCACGCCCGATTTCGACACGCTGCTGATAGCGGGCGGCGAATCGGACCGGTCGCCAACCGCCGCAGCGCTCGTCGAATGGATCGCCGCAGCGGGGCAAAAGGCGCGCCGCATCGGCGCGGTCGGGGAGGCGGTACCGTTGCTTGCGAGCGCGGGCCTGCTCGACGGATGCACGGTCGCGCTTCACCCTGCCGCGCTTCGGCGGTTCTCGCAACGATGGCCGACCGTCATTGCGAGGTCCGATCAATCCCTCATACGTGACGGCAAGGTTTTGACGGCGTTCGGCCCGGAATCCAGCGTCGATCTTGCGCTTGAACTCGTCCGGGATGACTTCGGACAGTTCGCCGCGTCGCAACTGGCTCAACGTCTCGACACCTGCTGTCGAACGTCAATGAAACGGGCCACGCGACCCTGTCTTCGCATGGGCAAACGCGCCTGCATCCGCGAACTTCAGCATTACATCCTGTCGCACCTGTCGGCGGATCTTTGCGTGTCCCGCCTCGCTGCCCGCGCCGGGATGAGCGAGCGTCATTTCGCACGCGTGTTCGTCCGCGAAACGGGCACCACGCCGCTCGAATTCGTGCGCACGCAGCGCGTCACGCGAGCGATGCGATTGCTCGTCCAATCCACTCACTCCATTGCGCAGATCGCCCAGTTATGCGGCTTCAGCGGAGCGCAGACGCTCAGGCGCAACGTGGCGGCCGTTCTCGGCACGACGGCGCTTGAACGCTGAGCGTTACCCATCGCGAGCGAACTTCAGAACGCCTCTTGGCCGGCTGGCCGTTCTCTGTCCTTCGATGGCCGAAATTTGATCGTTGAGCGACTTTCGGCCAGGCGATTCATGAACCAGAATTTGTTCCAAGACACCGGGCGCTTGCCCGATCGGAATTCAAAATATTCAGGAGGTTCATCATGTCCACGCTTTCTTCCCCCGGCTCACAAGTTGTCCGAAATAGCGCTTCCATCAAGAATCTGCCAGTGAACCTGTTTGGCTCTGTCATGGGTATTGCCGGCCTCTCCCTCGCGTGGCGGCTCACGAGCCACGAGTTCGGCGTGAGCCCCTATATTTCAGGCGCCATCGGCACGCTCGCCGTCGTGGTTTTCCTGCTGCTCAGCGGCGGATACCTCGTTAAGTGGTTCAAGCATCCCGGCGCAGTGGCCGGCGAATTCCGTCACCCGATTGCCGGCAACTTCTTCGGCACGATCACGATTGCGATCCTGCTGCTGTCGTCCGTCATCGCGCCCGTCAGTCTCTTGTTTTCCGAAGTGGTCTGGACGATTGGCACCATCAGCACGGTGGCGCTCTCGTTCGTGATCGCGAGCCGTTTGCTGCAGGGCAAAATCGATGCGGGCCACGCGGTTCCGGCGTGGCTGATCCCGGGCGTGGCGACGCTCGACATTGCCGTGGCCGGCGGCACGATGCCGATGCCTTGGGCGCATGAAGTCAACCTGTTCGGGCTCGCCGTTGGCGCGATGATCGCGCTGCTGTTCTTCACGATGATCATGTCGCGCCTGATCCATCACGAGCCGCTGCCCGTCGGGATGGTGCCCTCGATGGTGATTCTGATCGCGCCGTTCGAAGTCGGCTTCCTCGCGTACACGAATTTCACGCAGCACGTCGATACCTTTGCGGGACTGCTTTTCTACTTCGGTCTGTTCGTGTTCGTGACGCTGGCGTTCAAGGTGTTCCGTAAGGGCATCCCGTTTGCGGCTGGCTGGTGGGCGATCAGCTTTCCGATGGCCGCGCTGACGAGCGCGTCGCTGAAGTACTCGATGTTCGTGCAAGCCTGGCCCGTGACGCTCATTGCGATCGCTCTTCTCACGCTTCTCACCATTGCGATCGCCGTGCTGTTCATCCGGACGCTGCACTTCCTGTTCAACGGCAAGCTTCTCGGCGCATAAGCATGGATGCTGCGGCGTGAATTTCATGCCGCAGCAGGTCTTGCGTCACACCAGCCTCCACGCACCGTTATCGTCGCGGGCGTGGAGGTTTTGTTTCGTCTGTGCAAAAGTGAACTGGCTGCTGCCCTTGCCGGGAAGCGAAGAGCAGAGCATCGAGCAACGCATTCAGGAACGATTCAACGACTTCATACGGCACGACGCACGTCGCGTGGCGTCCTTCATTGCGCGTCCACACCAGTTCGACATCGAAACAATCAACAACCAGTTCCACCGCGGCGATGATGAATCGCCCGTCACCGGACGACACGGGTAAGCGGAAATGGATGATGCATTCAGTCGACCTTTTCGAATGCATCAGGAGCGGGATGAAAGCGGATGACAACTCGCATCTCCCTGAATGAACGATGGATGCTACGGCAACTCACTAACCGCGTGACGCACGTGCGGACGCCACGCGTTGTGAGATTGACTCCCGCACGTAGGCCTCGCCAAGCGTACCGCGGCTCGGGTCGAGAAACGCACCGATAGTGCCGATGCCATTGATGCGCAGCGATACGAGAGGTGTATCGAACGACCCAAGGTCGTGACGGGTGCCGCTCCATAGAGGCAAACGAACAGGAAGATCGAGTTCGTTTCGAACGCGCTCCATCCAGACCTGGCGCTTTGCGCCCAGAACTTTGTCTAGCATGTAAGAACCTGCAAAAAAATAAGACTGAACCGCCGTGGCGGATGACGACGCCAGAACGCCAGGCCGGACTACGAAGCCATTTTCAGACCGATGACGCCGACGACGATGCAGCCGAGAAAGGCCATCCGGGCCGGCGACGCGGAATCGCCGAACAGATAGACGCCAAGAATGGCCGTACCCGCTGCGCCAATGCCCGTCCACACGGCATAAGCGCTGCCGATGGGCAAAGTCCGCACAGAAGCTGCCAGAAGCGTCATGCTGGCCAGCAACGACAGCGCGGTGCCGAGCGTTGGCCAAAAGCGTGTGAATCCTGCGCAATACTTCAGACCAGTGGCGAAGAGAATTTCGAAAACGCCTGCCAGGAACACACAAAACCAAGCCACCTGATGCACCTCCCCATAAAAAAGAACACACAATTGCCAGATCGTGGCCGTCCCATTCTGCCAACGAATAGCACCGAGGTGAGTCGTGGGAAGCCGTCAGAAACGGTCAAGTTGCGATAAGGTCAGGACACGCACGGACGGAAAGCCGCATCGGGTTACGAATGAGGCGTGATGCGAATAACGGCCACACTCGGCCCATTTCCTGCCATCGGTTCTGATGACGGCGTCCTGGCGCATACAATGCAGATAGCTTCAATCGATCAGCGTCCGGAGTCATGATGCGAATCGCTCTCTTGGTGTTTCCCGGCGTCCAGATGCTCGACCTTGCCGGGCCAATGGACGTGTTTACCGAAGCGAACTGTCAGCTCGGCGATCCAAACGCCTACGCACTGCTGACCGTCGCCCCTACCCTGGAAACCATCTTCGCGTCGAATGGCATGCGGTTTCTTCCCGATGCGTCAATCGCCGACACGCCCTGCGACATCGACACCCTGCTCGTAGCCGGAAGCCCGCGCATTTACGAGTATGAAGAGAATGGGGAGTTGATTGCGTGGCTCGTCGGACAGTCCCGCTACGTGCGCAGGCTAGGCTCCGTCTGTTCGGGCGCGTTCCTGCTCGCCCGTGCGGGCTTGCTCACAGGCAGGCGCGCGACCACGCACTGGAATTCCGCGGCACGGCTCGCAAAGAACTATCCGAACGTGCGTGTCGAACCTGACCATATCTTCGTCAAGGATGGTCCTGTGTACACGTCTGCGGGCGTAACGGCTGGAATGGATCTCGCACTCGCCCTGGTCGAAGAAGATCACGGCCGTGGCGTGGCATTGCGCGTTGCCCGTGAACTCGTGATGTTCGTCAAACGCCCTGGCGGTCAATCGCAATACAGTCTGCATCTGGCGGCGCAGGTCACCGAACGCAGCCCGTTGCGGGACATTCAGGAATCGATCCTCAACGATCTGTCGGCGGATCTTTCCGTCGAAGTGCTAGCCGGTCGGGCGGGAATGAGCGTCAGAAACTTTTCGCGGATGTTCAAGCGTGAGACGGGCACGACGCCCGGCGATTTCGTCGAAATCGCGCGCGTGCAGGCTGCCAGACGGATGCTCGAGGAAAGCGACACGCCCCTCAAGAAAGTGGCGTACGTGTGCGGGTTCAGTGACCAGAACAGCTTGCGCCGCGCGTTCATCCGGCGTCTCGGCGTGACGCCGATCGAATATCGCCAGCGCTTTCGCGGCGAGGGTCCGGCGCTGCTGGAAACCGTGCGGCAGGCAATTGCCGCCACTTGAAACATTGCACTCCGGCTACCGGCAGCGCGAGACGTCACACGGGAGACGGCACATGCCGTCTCCCGATCGCTATTCGTATTGGCTAAGAGAATGCTCGACATGCGCGCGAACTTCGTTCATGTTCAATGTCCTCGTCGTCGAGATGATAGATGTCAACTGCGACTCGGAATGCGCGCCCATCTGCCGATAAACGAGAATGCCCTCGCGAAAGATCATCAACGTCGGTACTGAGCGTATGCCGGCCGCCGCTGCGAGATCCCAGCGTTCTTCCGTGTTGACCTTCACGAAGTCGATGTCCGGAAACGCTGAGGCGGCGGCCTCGAACACGGGTGCAAAATGCCGGCATGGTCCGCACCACGGCGCCCAGAAATCGACGACCACGATCCCGTCCGACGCGATGATCGATTCAAGCGTATCCGGATGCAGTTCAAGCAATGCCATTCATAACTCCTCTCAATTTCAACCATTTCCAAACGACCGCTCGCTGCGTACGAAGCGCTAGCGGTCAGAGAAATTATGAGGCGTTCGAATTGAGTCTGACGGTCAGAACGGCACCAGTTCCGGCCACTGCGAGGCGCGCTGCCGATGCGTGGCCGTCAAGCACATCAACGTGGCCGCTATTGCGGCCACGTCACGCTTTCCGTCGCGGTCTCGGGCGTCCAGAATGAGCTTGGGCATCGCAATTCCGCGTTGCCCGCCATCGCGAGTCTGAGGCTGCTCTGCTGCCGCCACCGAAACGTGATGGGTCACTTTGGCACCTGTTTGTGTGTGTCCCGATATGAAACTCTCACATGCGCTTTCGCTTATCTTCACGCTGGGCTGTCTCGTGCTCCTTCGTGCTCTGCATCGCCGGTTGCTCATTGCCGCAACCTATGGACAGCTTGCTCACCGGGCCCTCTGCGGGCTCCACATCCGATCAGGGACCAGAAGTTGTCGACGGTATTGATGTCTGGTTGCATGCCGCGCCCACCCGTCCGTATGACATCGTCAAGCAGACCACGGTCACCAACTGGCTGCCGCTACCCGGCATGCACGGCACGACGTCGCGCATCGTAGATGCCGTTCGGCAGGCGGGGGGCAATGCCGCTATCGTCTACAACACGCACACGTATCGGGAGTCGACCAATACGCATCGACACATCTACGTGTCGACCATCGAGCGTGCCGAGATTGCTATCGTCCGATACCGATAGCGAGAATGCGCGATCCGTTCGACTTGAAACGACCAGAAAACGACCTGGTTTTTGAACGCAATGTTTGTCACTTCATCACCGCAACCCATGACTCACCCGACCGTAGAGACACCATCCATCGCAAGCACAGGCGGCACCTCTTGCACCAGGAAATCCAGCAGCGCCCGCACCGACGGCAACTGATTCTGCCCATACGGCACGAGCGCCGTGAGTTGCGCATCGCCGCACGTCCACTCGGGCAGTACACGCATCAGGCGGCCATCGGCGAGTTCTTCCTTGCAGACATAACCGGGCAACGCGACGATGCCAAGGCCTGCGACGGCCGCATCCTTTAGCGTGAGCATGCAGCTCGTCATCAGCACCGGCGACACGCGAACGGTTCGCCGCGTATCGCCACGGCGCAACATCCATTCGTACGGCACGCCTTCCCGCACCATGAACAGCGAGCGCCGCTCCGCGACGTCCTCCGGCGCTTCGGGCAGCTTCGCGCCATCGAAGAAATCTGGGCTGCTGAAGAGCATTCACGGCGTAGGTCACCTTCAGCCTCACATGCATGATCAGCGGCGGGCCTGACGCGGGTGAGCGCGTGTCCCCGCTTGCTGCAAGGGCTGTCACTCGCCACCCAAAAAAAATGGCGCCGCAGGCATTCAGCCTGCGGCGCCATTGCGTGGCGCTACGACGAGAACAACACGCCGTAGCCCGACAGCACGCTTACATCTCTACGGTGTCGGCCACTTGCTTGAAGTCCTCAATCTGGTCGAAGTTCATGTATTGATAGATCTTGTCGCCATTGGCGTTGAGCACGCCCATGTCGGCCATGTACTCCTCTTTGCTCGGGATCTTGCCCAGGCGCGAGCAGATCGCCGCCAGTTCCGCCGAGCCGAGATACACATTCGTGTTCTTGCCCAGACGGTTCGGGAAGTTACGAGTCGAGGTCGACATGACCGTCGCGCCTTCGCGCACTTGCGCCTGGTTGCCCATGCACAGCGAGCAGCCCGGCATTTCGGTACGCGCACCGGCCGTGCCGAAGACGCCGTAGTGGCCTTCCTCGGTCAACTGCTTCTGGTCCATCTTGGTCGGCGGCGCCACCCACAGCTTGACGGGAATGTCGCGCTTGCCTTCCAGCAGCTTCGACGCGGCACGGAAGTGGCCGATGTTGGTCATGCACGAGCCGATGAACACTTCGTCGATCTTCGCACCGGCCACGTCCGACAGCGTCTTCACGTCGTCCGGATCATTCGGGCATGCCACGATCGGCTCGTGGATGTCGGCCAGGTCGATCTCGATGACGGCTGCGTACTCGGCGTCTGCATCCGGCGACAGCAGTTGCGGGTCGGCCAGCCACTGCTCCATCGCCTTGATGCGGCGCTGCAGACTGCGCGGGTCCTGGTAGCCTTCGGCGATCATCCACTTCAGCAGCGTGATGTTGCTGTTGAGGTATTCAATGATCGGTTCCTTGTTCAGGTGGACCGAGCAACCGGCGGCCGAGCGCTCGGCGGACGCATCCGACAGTTCGAACGCTTGCTCGACCTTCAGATCGGGCAGGCCTTCGATTTCGAGAATGCGGCCCGAGAAGATGTTCTTCTTGCCTTGCTTGGCAACCGTCAGCATGCCTTGCTTGATGGCGTACAGCGGAATCGCGTTGACGAGGTCACGCAGGGTCACGCCCGGCTGCATCTTGCCCTTGAAGCGGACCAACACCGATTCCGGCATGTCCAGCGGCATCGTCCCCGTAGCGGCCGCGAAGGCGACCAGGCCCGAACCGGCCGGGAAGCTGATGCCGATCGGGAAGCGGGTGTGCGAGTCGCCGCCCGTGCCCACGGTGTCGGGCAGCAGCATGCGGTTCAGCCACGAGTGGATCACGCCGTCGCCCGGGCGCAGCGCGATGCCCCCACGGTTGCTGATGAAGTTCGGCAGCGTCTGGTGCGTCTTCACGTCGACCGGCTTCGGATAAGCGGCCGTGTGGCAGAACGACTGCATGACGAGGTCAGCCGAGAAGCCCAGGCATGCCAGGTCTTTCAGTTCGTCGCGTGTCATCGGGCCGGTGGTGTCCTGCGAGCCGACCGAAGTCATGCGCGGTTCGCAGTACGTGCCCGGGCGGACGCCCTTGCCTTCCGGCAGACCGCAGGCGCGGCCGACCATCTTCTGCGCCAGCGAGAAGCCCTTGCCGCTGTCGGCCGGTTGCAGCGGCAGGCGGAACAGCGTGGACGGAGCCAGACCCAGCGCTTCACGTGCCTTCGCCGTCAGGCCACGGCCGATGATCAGCGGAATGCGGCCGCCGGCGCGCACTTCGTCGAACAGCACGTCGGACTTGACCTGAAACTCGGCGATCACTTCGCCGTTCTTCAGCGCCTTGCCTTCGTACGGGCGCAGTTCGACCACGTCGCCCATTTCCATCTTCGACACGTCGAGTTCGATCGGCAGCGCGCCGGCATCTTCCATCGTGTTGTAGAAGATCGGGGCGATCTTGCTGCCCAGGCACACGCCGCCAAAACGCTTGTTCGGGATGAAGGGGATGTCTTCACCCGTGAACCACAGCACCGAGTTGGTTGCCGACTTGCGCGAGGAGCCCGTGCCGACCACGTCGCCCACGTACGCGACCAGGTGACCCTTTTCCTTCAGCGACTCGATGAACTTGACGGGACCACGCTTGCCGTCCTCTTCCGGCGTGATGCCGGGACGGGCGTTCTTCAGCATTGCCAGCGCGTGCAGCGGGATGTCCGGGCGGGTGGTGGCGTCCGGGGCCGGCGACAGGTCGTCGGTGTTGGTTTCGCCCGTCACCTTGAACACGGTGATGGTCAGGCTTTGCGGCACTTCCGGACGGCTGGTGAACCATTCGGCGTCGGCCCAGCTTTGCAGCACGGCGCGAGCGTTGGCGTTGCCCTTGTCGGCCAGTTCCTTGACGTCGTGGAACTGATCGAACATCAGCAGGGTTTTCTTCAGCGCTTCGGCGGCCACGGTGCCGACTTCGGCGTCCGACAGCAGCTCGATCAACGGCTGGATGTTGTAGCCGCCCAGCATCGTGCCGAGCAGTTCGGTGGCGCGGGCGCGCGAGATCAGCGCGCAGGCGATCTCGCCTTTGGCCACGGCGGCCAGGAAGCCCGCCTTCACGCGCGCGGCTTCGTCCACGCCTGCGGGCACGCGGTTGGTGATCAGGTCGAGCAGGGTCTGCTCTTCGCCGGCGGGCGGGTTTGTCAGCAGTTCCACCAGCTCGGCGGTCTGCTGAGCCGTCAGCGGCAGGGGAGGAATGCCGAGCGCGGCGCGCGCGGCTACATGAGCACGAAAGTTTTCAAGCATGGGAGACCTGCTGGTATTGCGTTTCAGGGGAGGACTTGTCAGGCACGTCGAAGCTGCTCCGGGCACTGCTTTGATCGCGATTTTAATTGCAATACCCTACGAGGTCAAATGTCTTATGTCTTATATAAGAGTTGGGAAACAGAAACATCCAGGATCGCGGACATTCAACCGGCCGCTCCTGGAGGCGGCGCCCGGATGCACACGCGCTATCAGGATCGCCGCGAAACCGGGCTCGGGCATGCCCCCGTCGACTGGCGAACCTGTAATTGCGCACGCACCTCATGCCCATGCTGAACGCGCTTGCCATCGAGTGCGTCGAGCAGGTGTTGCGCCGCAAGCCTTCCGATCTCGGCGGTGTCAACTCGCATGGTCGTGAGCGCGGGACGCATCTCTTTCGCGATCGCGAGATCGTCGAAACCCGTGACCGACAATTCGCCCGGAATGGCGATCCCCAGATCTTCCGCCTCGCGTAGCACGCCCAACGCAATATGGTCGTTGCCGCAGATGATCGCGGTCGGGTGCTCGCCTGCCGATTGCCAGATCGAGCGCAAGCTGCGCCGCCCGAATCCGATCGTCGATTCGCCTTCGAACATGTGCTCCGGCCTGACGGCGAGGCCGTGTCGTTCGAGCGCCGAGCGAATGCCGGCGACGCGCGCCTGGACCCGGTCGTTGTCGCGAGTCGGCTGGGTGCAGACCGCGAACGAGCGGTGGCCGAGGCCAATCAGATGTTCTGTTATTTCAACGTAGGCCGCGTGATTGTCGAAGCCGACGCAGTCGTGCGGGCTGCCCTCGCGATACGCATATGTGACGGCATAAGGCACCCGATAGAGCCGCAATGCATCGAACAGTTCGGCAGGATGCGCCTCGCCAACGATAGCCATCGCCTCGACGCCGCGCGCGAGCATCGCGCGCACCTGCACGATGGCCTGCGCGGGGTCGTAGTTCGAGCAGCCGAGCACGAGCGTGATGCCGCGCGCCGCGAATGCCGCCTGCATGCCGCTCACCTGCGAGGCGAACACCTGATCGTCGAGGGTCGGAATGATGATGCCGGCGATATGGCTGCGGGTTGACGCGAGCGCGCGTCCCGCCGCATTCGGAAACCAGTTGAGCGTGAGCGCAGCGTGCTCGACGCGCTCACGTACGTTGGCCGAGACTTTGTCCGGCTCGTTATAAACGCGCGACACGGTCGCCGTCGATACCCCCGCGAGTTTCGCGACATCCGAAAGCACCGTGCGGCCCGTATTGCGGCGGGCGCGGCTTGTTGGCGTGCGGGCCTGGGCCGTGTCGGCAGCGGGCGCGGGAGAATCAGGGGAGCGAGGCATCGGATCAGGCAGTGACGGTTGGACGAAGGCGGACGCAGCAAGCGCCGTCATCATACCGTCGCGGCGTCTCGCCGGGCGCGTACACGCTTGTGCTCATGCGGGCGCGCCGAGCGCGGCGATGCGCGAGCGAAAATCCTCCGTGCCGGCGACGATCTTGTCGAGTACCGCATCGAGCGCCCAGAAGCGCTCGCGAACGTCGTAGTCGATCACGCGGCAGCGAATCGACTCGAACGTGCCGATGCGCTGATGGTAAATCTTCGCGAGCGCCGGATAGCCAAGCGCTTCCGAAACAGCAGCGAGAACGAGAAACGTCGACAGTTCCTGCGCGAGCGCCGGGTCCTGTGCTGCATCGTTGCGCAGCCACTTATAGAGGTCCGGGTGAAAGTTCGTGAACACACCGTTGAAGCCTGCCGAGCCGGCCTTCATCGCGTCCCACGCGATCGCCGCGTTGGCGTTCAGAACCTTCAGCGGCGAACCCTGCGCCATCGCGACGCGCCGCTTGACGGTCTGGAGATCGCAACTCACGTCCTTCAGCATGATGAAGCGGCCCGTGTCGATGCACATCTTCAGTTCATCGTCGGAGAGAAGCCGCCGATACGGCGCCGGGCACTCGTAGAGGCCGAGCGGAATGTCGGACGGCAGGCGTTTGAGAAGCCGCTTGAGATTGGCCGTGAAGACCTCCGTTCCCTCGTGCTTCGGATCGAGCCGGTTCGTCACGAGCACGATGCCTTGCGCGCCCGTCGATGCCGCGACGCTGAGTTCTTCCGCCTGCGCATCGGGGTCGTCGCTGATGTGACCGGAGACCACGACGGGAATGCGGCCCGCTACCTTCTCTACGACGAACCGGCCGAGTTCACCGCGCTCGGCGAGGCTAAGGAACTGCATCTCGCTCGACTGCGCGACGGCAAAGAGCGCGTCCGAGCCGTGCGCGATGTACCACTCGATCAGACGTTCGAGGCCGGCATAGTCGATCGCGCCGGAAGCGTCGAACGGTGTCAGCATCACGGGAACGATGCCTTCGATTGAAGTGGCGGAATGCGTGGCGCTCGTCATGGTTATCTCTCTGAATGGGATGAATGGAGCCCGGCGTGCGATCTGGTCACGCCTGCGCTCGAATGGCTTCGACGTGGGCGGGCTTATCCTCGATCGGCTTGCGTACGAACAGCACGTAGCTCATCGCGCCGACGAACGCGATGCCTGCCGCTGTCAGCAGCGCGGGCACGAAGGACCAGTTCTGCGCGATATAGCCCGTCAGGATCGGGGCAAGCGCCCCGCCCAGGAAGCCGCCGAAATTCTGGATCGCGCCGAGCGAGCCGACGCGGTTGGGTGGCGCGGCGGCCGTCGCGAGCGCCCAGGAACTGGCTGAAGCGGCGTTGGCCAGGAAGATCACCACCGAGATGCAAGCAATCGCAATCGTATTGCTTTCGACGAGCGCCGCCGGAATCGTGAACGCGACCATGCCGAGCATCGCGATCACCACCGCGTTGCGGCGGCTCCCGACGGGATTCGTGCTGCGGCTCGTCATAAGATCCGAGAACCACCCGGCCGTGAGCGAGCCAAGAAAGCCGCAGAAGAATGGAATCGATGCCGCAACGCCCGTATGCATCAGGCTCATGTGGCGTTCCATCGTCAGGTAGCCCGGCAGCCACGTCAGGTACACCCAGTTGAGGTAGACCGAGCCGAAAAAGCCGATCAGCATGCCCCACGTGGTGCCATGCGAAAACAGCGAACGCCACTCCGCGAAGGTGACCGACGGCGCGGGCTTGTGATCTGCTTCGTCACCTTCGAGATAACCGCGCTCCTCTTCCGTCATCGTGGTCTTCGCGGGATCGCGATACACGGCAAGCCATACGACGGCCACTATCAGGCCGACGATACCCGTCACGATGAACGCCCAGCGCCAGTGGAAATTCACCACGAGGATTGACAGGCAGAGCGGCGCGAGCGCTGTGCCGAGCGGGGACGCCGAGTTAAAGATGCCCGTCGGCTTGCCACGGGCGCGCAGTGGAAACCAGTTGCTGACGACGCGCGCCGCCGACGGAAACTGCGGCGCCTCGCCAATGCCGAGCACGATCCGCGCAAGGATGAACCAGCCGAAGGTCGAGACGAAGCCGCCGGCGGCCTGCGCGAGCGACCAGACGATCAGGCCGATGCCGAGCAGCTTGCGCGGCCCGACGCGATCGACGAGACCGCCCACCGGCAACTGAAATAGCGCATAGCTCCAGGAGAACGCGGAGAGCAGCAGCCCCATCTCACCCAGCGACAAGCCGAGGTCATGTCGGATCAGCGGATTGGCGACGGCGAGCGTGCCACGGTCCAGATAGTTGACGATGCCGCTGACCAGCAACAGCGTAAGCGCCACGATCTGGGCCCGACGGATTTTCGGTGGGGCCTGCTCGTGGCCAGGGGTTGCGCTCATGATCGTTGTCTCCGCTTCATGTGTCCGATTGAGTTGCGTCGAGCCGCGCCGATACGCTGTCGGGCAGCCTTGGAATTGCGCGTCCACTTCGGTGCGCGTTGGGAGAGAGGTCTGCGCGCCACGGCGCATTGCGCTGAGCGCTCGATCCGGTTTCCCACCTTATGTTAGCGCTTACATTTTGATGGGCCGTTTAGAGCTTGAGCCCATTCATTCGCTAGTGATACGCTGTAAATATCGTGTTAGCGCTTACATTTTGGGGCGTTCCAACCTGCATTGCAAGCGCCGGAACGGCTTTAGCGGGTTAACACCGACCACACAATCGGCCACGCGCCCACATTCGGGGCTGTGCGGTTCGTGTCCGCACGTTCGAGTAACAGTCCTGTGCGATGGGCGAGCGGCAACCATTGGTCGAAATCAGCGCCTCCCGCCCCGCATACGACGAGCCGACCTCAAGGGCCGCCCGTCGAATCACCCCACCCTACGCATAGCGCAACCGAACCCCCTCGAACTGTTCAACCGCATCCCCCTCGCCCTCGTCAGCAAGCCCCATCACAAGCTCCTCCACGCGCGCCGCCGCCGATACCACGCGATCGATCTTCCCAACACCCTGCCCCGCATACAACGACAGCTTCTGCGCCATTCTCGGTTTGTCGATCACCCGCGCACCGCCGCCGATATGCCGCAACAAATTCCACTTGTCGCGATTCGGAATGACCCGGTGCGGCGTGCCATATTTCCAGCCAAACGAATAGCCGGTACGGTATTCGGTGTCATCGACCGTCGCATCCACGATCTTTTGCTTGTAAAGCGGATGCGCGTTCGACTCGTCACACGCAACGAACACCGTGCCGCAGAGCACGCCGCCCGCGCCCATGTTCATCACAGTGCGGACATCGTCGCGATTCGTGATCCCGCCTGCCGCGAGCACAGGACGCCCGTCCGCCACAGAGATAAGCGAAGGCAGTAGCGAAAGCAGTCCAATCGTGCCGCGGTTCAGATGCCCGCCACTCTCGCTGCCTTGCGCAGTGATGATGTCGGCGCCCTGCGCGATAGCCTTGCGCGCGAGCTCGACGGAACCGACCTGGACCATGACCACCATCCCCGCGTCTTTGGCGCGCGCGATCATATGCGGATAGTTCTCCGCATAGAACAGCGACAACATCCTGGGCTTTTCCTGCAACACGACCTGAAACTGCGCCTCGAATACATCCGGCCCGCCAAACGAAGGAACGAGATTCACGCCGAACGGCTTGTTAGTCAGTTCTTTCGTTTCGCGAATCCATCGCCGCAACGCGAGCGGCGGCAAACGCAATCCGCCCACCGTTCCCATCCCGCCCGCATTGGCGACGGCCGCAACGAGCTTTGGACCGGAGATCGCGGCCATGCCGGCGAGGAAGATCGGATACCTGACGCCGCAAAGCTTCGTGACGGCGTTTCCACCAAACTCAAAACCTGTTGTGCTCATGATTCAAAGCTCCACGCGTTTGCCAAGCATGCGTTTCAACGCATCGTTCTTCAACACGAAATGATTCTTGCAGGCACCGAAGACATGTAGCGCCAGGCCAAGCACGAACGGCGTTGCGCCGATCTTGAAGAGAACATCGAAGACCTGCGCGGCCTGGGCGCTTGGATGCATCGGCGACGGAATGATCCATCCGCCGGGCAATTCGACAAGCTGGCCAGCCGCTGATTTCGCGAGCCACGCGGCGACAGGCAGCAGCACCATCGCCAGCGCCAGCGCAGTCGCAACCGACCGGCTCACGATCACCTCGACAGGATTCGGCGTGCCGAGCGGCAGCGGATGCCACGACGTCACGCGCGCCCAGAACCGATAGACCGAGATCGGAAACAGGATCGTGCCGAGCAGGTTCAGAACCTTCGCTAACTCGACATTGGGCGACGCAACGAGCGCAATCTCGATTCCAATGATCGCGAGCACCAGCGCCGCGACGATCCAGTGCAGCGCGATCGTGACAGGCGAAAATCCCAGACCGGTATCGCGCCATTGAAAGTGTGCATGCGTGCCGTGCATTTGAGCATCGTGAGTGGATGACATAGGCGAGTTCGACATTTTTGTTCCCTATCGATTGCAGCAGTTCTCTAGTGACTGGCGGCGCGCGACGAACCGATGCCCGTCTGTGCGCGAACGAATTGTTCGTCGAATTGCTCACGTTCGTTCGCCGCTCGCGCGCCCTGATCGGTGACCGATCCGATCCATGTGAAGAAGAAAGCGATCGTCATCGAAATGATCGCGGGGTAGTCGTACGGGAAGATCGGCGTCGCGTGTCCGAGCACCTTGACCCACACGGCGGGAGACAGCACGACCAGACCCACTGCACTCACGAGCCCCGCAATGCCGCCCATCAGCGCACCGCGCGTCGTCAGGCCTTTCCAGTAGATCGCGAGCGTGAGAATCGGAAAATTGACCGACGCGGCCACGCTGAATGTCAGCGCCACGAGGAACGCAACGTTCTGATCCTTGAACACGATGCCGAGCAAGATTGCCACGCACGCGATCGCAATCGATGCGATTCTCGACACACGCTTTTCCTTCGCGTGATCGGCGCGATTGCGCTTGATCACCATCGCGTACAGGTCGTGCGAGATAGCCGATGTGCCGGCCATCGTGAGTCCCGCCACGACGGCGAGGATCGTTGCAAAGGCGACGGCGGACAGAAAGCCCAGCACGAGATCTCCGCCCATCGCCTTCGCCAGATGCATGACGGGCATGTTGCCGCCGCCGATCAGCTTGCCGCCGATCACACCGCCCTCGTAGAACGACGGATTGCGGCCCACGATCACGATCGCGGCTGTGCCGAGCACCATGACGATCAGAAAGAAGTACCCGATAAAGCCCGTCGCGACGAACACGGACTTGCGCGCCGCCTTTGCATCGGGCACCGTGAAGAAGCGCATCAGGATATGCGGCAAGCCCGACGTGCCGAACACCAGTCCCACCGAAAGGGACAGCATCGCAAACGGATCGGCGACGAGTTTGCTCGGCAGCATGATGCCAGCGCCGCTCTTATGTGTGGCGATTGCTTGCGCGAACATGTCGTCGATCGAAAAGCCGAACTTGCTCAACGCGAGAACCGCAAGCAGCGTCGCGCCGAACAGCATGAGCACGGCCTTGATGATCTGCACCCACGTTGTCGCGACCATGCCGCCGAAGGTCACATACACCGCCATCAGCGCGCCGACCACGACGACGGCATAGTTGTATTGAAGCCCGAATAGCAACTGGATCAGCTGACCCGCGCCCACCATCTGCACGACGAGATAGAAGCACACCACCGTCAGCGAGCCGAATGCCATCAGCGTGCGTATTCTCTGCTGGTCGAGTCTGAACGATGCGATGTCGGCGATCGTGACCTGCCCGAGATTCCTGATGCGCTCTGCAAACAGGAACATCAGTAACGGCCACGCGACGAAGAAGCTCACCGCGTAGAGCATGCCGTCGTAGCCGTTGAAGAAGATCATGCTCGTCACGCCGAGCAGCGCGGCCGCCGACATATAGTCGCCCGCCAGCGCGAGCCCGTTCTGAAAACCGGAAATACCGCCGCCCGCGTTGTAGAAGTCCTTCATGGATTTCGTCTTCGACGCGGCCCAAAACGTGATGCCGAGCGTCGCAACGACGAACGCGAGGAACATGACGATGGCCGTCGTGTTGAGCGGTTGCCTCTGTACTTTTTCGAGCACCTCCGCTGCTGCCATTGCGTCACAGGCGATGAAAGCGGCCAGCACGCCGCCGATGAGTTTGACGCATCGTTTCATTGCGCGTCTCCCGCCAGGACCTGAGCGGTCAACTCGTCGAACTCGCCGTTTGCGCGGCGAATATAGATGCCCGTCAGTATCCACGTACCGACGATCAGCGCGACGCCCAACGGCCAACTGATCGTCATGACACTGCCGGGAAACAGCTTCAACGCAAGCACTTTCGGCGCGAAGCCTGCTATTAGCACGAAAGCGTAGTAAGGCAGCAAGGTGCCGAGCGTGAGCAATATGACGAGCCTGCGCCTACGCGCAACGAGTCGTACGAACGCCGGCGACAACCGGACGTTGTGAAGTGCAGTCGTTTGGACCACGATGTCTCCTGTATTTCGTTTCGAAGTAGGCGTATTTCGGGGGCTACCCGACACGCTCTTCTGTTTTCCTCAACGATAGGAGCGACGATCGATCAAGTAAAATGATGATTGATGATGCATACCATCATCGTGAGTGAAACGAAGTTTTTCACGCGCTTCCCTGCTGTCCATCTCTATTGACGCCGTGTATCAAGTGTTGTTAGCGGCGCTGTGTTTTTCCCGTCGACGCATGTCCGTAAGCTGACGTCACTGGAGGAAAACATCATGGACATGCCAATCGCTTTTCCCGAACCGCAAGTCGAGCGCACTCCGTTCCCTTTGCAAGGTCATCGCGGTTACGACCGCGTCTTCCGGCGCGACGCGCTCACTGTCGGGCTGATCCTGCCGCTCGAAACGCACGCCGCGTCGCCTCATCCGTCGATGGCCGACCATCTGCAGATGGCGCAACGTGCCGAACAGGCCGGCGTCGCCGCGTTATGGGCGCGCGATATCCCGTTCTACGATCCGCAATACGGCGATTCTGGGCAGATCTTCGAGCCGCTGATCTACATTGGGCATCTCGCCACCGCGACTGAGCGGATCACGCTCGGCACGACAGGCATCGTGCTGCCGATGCGCGAGCCGCTCATGCTCGCCAAGCAGGTCAATTCGCTCGACAGGTTGACGGGCGGACGCATCGTGATAGGGATGTCGTCGGGTGATCGGCCTTCTGAATATCCCGTGTTTGGTATCGACTTCGAGAGTCGCGGGGAGCGTTTCCGCGATGCGTATGGGGTTTATCGCAGCGTGAGCGAGCAGAACTTTCCGCGCTTCGAATCGGAGCGTTTTGGTCGAGGAGATGGCTCGCTGACGATGCTGCCGAAGCCTGTGTTCGGGAGAGTGCCGACTATCGCGGTCGGGCGCTCGCAGCAGACGCTTGGTTGGATCGCGGGCAATATGGACGGGTATCTTGGGTTCGTGCCGGAACCTGCGCGGTTGCAATCATTCGCCGATGAGTGGAGAGAAACGAATCGTCAGACGAACCCCGATGGCGATGCGAAGCCGCTCGCGTTTGGCGGGTTTTTGTACTTGCATCCGCGGCGGGACTATCCGTTCAAGCGGATCGGTGGCGGTTTTGCGATTGGTAGTCGCGCGTTGCGTGATTATCTTGATCTGGCGCGGGAGCAGGGGGTGTCGCATGTCGCGTTGAACCCTCGTGTGACGCCGCGGGATTATCGGCAGATACTTGATGAGTTGCATGAGGACGTGCTTGAGGAGTTTTCGCCTAACGAGTAGTGCGGGTTGCTGGCCCTGGTTTGATGGGCTGATCGTTCGCGTGTGACGCCGTGTTCGGGTTGCCCCGGCGCGGCTTTTTTGGCGTGAGCGTCGCGCTTTTTTGACTGCCGTCGGCATGTTTGGTCATGCGTGAAATGGTTTGTTTCATCTGGTGTGCAGTACCACAAGCAGCGTGCGTGGATTTCTTTCGCCTGCTTCGCTGGCGGTCCGCGGGGGGAGGCTTCGCGGCGCGGACGGTTTGGTTTGCTTGTGTTTGCGGTGGCATCCGCGATTCGTTAGCGTGCTTCAGGCGTCGCCCCTGTGCGGGGCGGCACCTACTTTTCTTTGCCGCCGCAAAGAAAAGTAGGGGCGGTTTCAAACGTGAAGTGCAACACAAGGCTTAGTGGACAGAAGTATCGGGGCTGGAAGCAAGTGCAAGCATGGTGGAGAAGACTTCGAACGGCGAATGAAATGCGTGTGTGGCACGAGGGCGAGCGTTGAGGCTATCGGCAATGGCGTCAAGGTCATCCTGACTGTAGACCGAGAGATTGGTGCCCTTGGGCAGATACTGGCGTAGCAGACCATTGGTGTTCTCGCACGTGCCACGTTGCCAGGGGCTATGAGGGTCACAGAAGTAGACCT